>JAKFFO010000100.1:0-19942 GCA_036675035.1 Oxalobacteraceae bacterium | reverse complement strand
CAAAGCCGGCGGCTATGCGGTCCAGGGGCAGGCCGCAGTCTTCATCGAAGCAATCGCCGGCAGCTATTCCGGCATCATGGGTTTGCCGCTGTTCGAAACTGCGCAATTGTTAAGGCAAGCCGGTATCCGCATTCTATGAGTGAAGACATCCTCATCAATATCACCCCGCAGGAAACCCGTGTGGCGCTGATTCTGCAAGGCGCCGTGCAAGAGCTGCATATCGAGCGCACAGCGTCGCGCGGCCGTACCGGAAATGTTTATCTTGGCAAGGTGGTACGGGTACTGCCTGGCATGCAGTCCGCATTTATTGATATCGGACTGGAACGGGCGGCATTCCTGCATGTTGCAGATATCTGGGAAGCGCGTCCGCGCGATGGCTCCACAGCGGCGCCACTGCCGATTGAAAAGCTGTTGTTCGATGGCCAGTCGGTCATGGTGCAGGTGATCAAGGACCCGATCGGCACCAAAGGCGCCCGGCTATCGACTCAGATCTCGATTGCCGGGCGCATGCTGGTATATCTTCCGCAGGATCCGCATATCGGGATTTCACAACGCATTGAAAACGAAGCCGAGCGCGAAATACTGCGGCAAAAGGTGCAGGGATTGGTACCTCCGGACGAACGCGGCGGTTTCATCATTCGCACGATGGCCGAAGATGCCGGCGATCACGATCTGCAAATGGATATCGAGTATTTGCGCAAGACCTGGTCCACGATCGCCCAGCAAGCAAAGCTCAAGCCGCCGCCGACGCTCCTGTATCAGGACCTGAATCTGGCGCAACGCGTTTTACGTGACTTCGTCGGCGATGAAACGTCCGGCATTCAGGTTGACTCGCGCGAAAATTTTCTGAAGCTGCAAGAGTTTGGCGCAACTTTTACACCATCGGTATTGCCGAAGCTGCTGCACTATACCGGTGAACGCCCTCTGTTCGATTTATACGGCGTCGAAGAAGAGATCCAGCGCGCGCTGGGCCGGCGTGTGGATCTGAAATCAGGCGGATATCTGATTATCGATCAGACCGAAGCGATGACGACAATCGACGTCAATACCGGCAGCTATGTCACCGGCCGCAATTTCGACGACACGATTTTCAAGACGAACCTGGAAGCTGCACTTGCAATTGCGCGCCAGCTACGGCTGCGCAATCTTGGCGGGATCATCATCCTCGACTTCATCGATATGGAAAACGAGGAGCATAAAAACGCCGTGCTCGCCGAACTCAACAAGGCGCTTGCCCGGGATCGCACCAAAATTTCGGTTTCGGAGTTTTCCGCGCTGGGTCTGGTAGAAATGACGCGCAAGCGCACCCGTGAATCATTGGCACATATATTGTGCGAGCCATGCCCGGCTTGCAGTGGCAAGGGCCAGGTCAAGACAGCGCGCACGGTTTGTTATGAAATCCTGCGTGAGCTGTTGCGCGAAGCAAGGCAGTTCAATCCCCGCGAGTTTCGCATCCTCGCCTCTCAGGTGGTGATCGACATGTTCCTGGAAGAAGAGTCGCAGCATCTCGCAATGCTGGGCGACTTCATCGGCAAACCGGTCTCATTACAGGTGGAGTCAGTCTATCATCAGGAGCAGTACGACGTTATCCTGATGTAACTGGTGTGCAACGTTGAAGTTGGCGCCATCTTTCAGGCACACATCATTGATTCCTGACCTGTCTTGTTCATTGCCCGCCAAGCGGCACAGGTGCTTATGCCCATAGTGGCGCAGCCCACCAGGAATTCAGCCACCTTCGGCTGTATCGGCAAAACAAATACTCTTTAGCTACAAATACAGTATCAGGCGCTACATTAGCGCAGACACTCGCCTTGTGGCGGCACAATCGCCCAAGCTATCTTCAGCTGGTTTTTTGGATGCCCGTTGACCGAGAACTGCTTCACTACAGGTGTGGTGGCAGCAGGATATAAACGAAGCCAGCCAGGCACAGGTGCTTTATCTGACTCATGCTGCCAGATCAATAGCGCTCCACACGCCGCGAGGCGTTTGGCATCGATCCAGGGAGAGTAGCGGCTGTTTGACTCAATGAATACCTGCGGCGTCTCCTCGGCAAAGAAGGCTACATTTCCTGCGGTCCAAACCTCTCCCACCACGTAGCGTAGCGGCGCATTGGTCCGTGTGCGCCATGCCTGCTCGACTTCAAGTGCAATCTCGGGGCCGGGATAGATAGCGCGAGAAACGCGATTTTTTGCCAATGGCCCAAAGCGCACCATCACCGAATACAGCGTCATGAAAATTAGCGACATCAGTACCCAGGTAATCCACCATTTTCGACTGAAGAGGCGGGCGACGCCTTGTGATCCAAGCCACAGGAGCGCCACCAACCCAATTGCGGTAAACATGGATGCGCCCCACATTGTCCTGACCGCGTTCCCGCCGATCAGTATGATCGGCAGAACCAGCAAAGCAGGGCCGAACGCAACGGCGATGAGATAACGCCGCGCGAGTGGCGACAAGCTAAAGTCAGATTGTGTTTTGCGGCCCGCAACCAGAGTCGCAACAATGACCGGCAGCAGCATGCCGATTTGCGATAAAAGGAATTTGATCGATTGCGCCAAACGCTGGAACCAGGAGAGCTTTTCTCCCAAACGACCTTCAGCATATTTCACCGATGGAAAATCATTGGTTACCTGCCATATCATATTCGGTGCCGCAATTGCAGTCGCTGCTGCAATACAGGCCAGCACGTGCGTCAACTTCAGTTTGCGGAGAATATCGGACTGCATCAGCGAAAATCCAGTCAACAACGCATACAGCAATACCGCGCTATATTTCGCAAGTGCGCATAAGCCAAGTACAATTCCGAGCGCCAGAAAATAGCCGATGCTGCCGCGAGTAACCGCTCTCCAGTACAGGGCAAACGCTGCAGCCCACAACGGAATCTGCATTATGTTGTGATTGAATTCCGGCGTGAGAAAATTGAAGTACAACTGCGCTGAAACAAGGTACAAGCCCACCGCCGAGCTTCTCTCATCGAAAAATTCGCGTGCCAGCATCCAGATGAATGCCAGCGCCGTCAATATCGCACACGGACTGAGCACGAATACAGCGAACAGATTTTTCCCGAACAATTGCGTGGAAGCTGCGGTCAGCCAGGGCGACAATGGCGGATGCTTGAAATACCCGGCCTGCCACGCGTTTCCCCAGGTAAAACCCTCGACGATGTCCAAGGAGGGACTGGCATGGACAAGCATCGGCACTATCGTCCACATGATCAATTGGAACAACGCAAGGAACAAAAGACTGTTGCGTACGGCAGGATCTTGCGGCAATAGCGTCGAACGACCGGAGCCAGCCTGAGTCATAGAATGCATAAGTGATCTAATGGATGACAAGTGCTTCAGTCCAGCTGCTAGCCTGCATTGCGTACTTGCTTAACAGGCCGATGTATTCGTCACTTGCAAGAAATTGGAATTCGCGCACACGGGCCTGGCTGATCGGATCGTCCGCAACGAGAGAACCTGCCGGATGACACATGATGAGAGCGCCATCGGACTTTACCGTTTGCAGCCAGCCCGACCATAAGCCGTGCAAATTACTGCTTGGACTGAAGTCATAGACTCCGCCGAAATCGGTATTGCACTGATGGCCACCGTCAATTGCCAGATGGTGAGTTTCACGAGAACCAAGCGCGGCGATGATGGCCGCCTTGGTTCCACGCCAGGCGGCCGATTTTGTATTGCGAATAAAGGGCCGCTGATGCGGGTAGCGATCGCTCAGGGCCTCAAACAAGGTTTCGCGTATCGTTGGAAACTGGTGAACATGTTCGTGACCATCGACGAAAGCGGGAGATTCACCAACCAGCTGTTCAAACCTGTCCAATTGCTCATCGATGACATTGCGCACATGCCTCGGATCAAGTTTGTGCCGCCATGCCGCGACTATCAATGACCTCACTGAATAAGTCGTGTTGTAGCGCTGGTTCGCAAAACCACTTGTAAAATCCAGATGCAATCCGAGATCCACCTCGCGATTGGCCATCGCATCGAGCGCATCTTCATCGGGAACGCCCAGCGACATTACGCTTGCGGAGCTGATGATGCCTTTTTCGGCCAGCTCCGCGATTGCAAAATCAACTGCCGGATGCATACCTACGTCGTCGGCATTGATGATGATTTTTTTTCGATTCATTGTTGTCAACTGCTGGCGAAGGCCCAGTATTTTCCGAGGAAGTATGTAATCAGTGTAACCATGCCAGTCACGAAAAAAAGAAGAATCAGGTAATGTATTTCAGATAGCCAGCGCAAGGCGGATACATACAGCAATTGGTTTAGAAAAAAGCCGCCGATTGATACAGCCATCCAGCGCAGGATGCTGCGTTGCCGAGAGTGGCGGCCAACACTGAAAGTAACCAGATTATGGCCAGAGTAGCTGACCGTGAAGGCGATCCAGAATGCCGGCACGTTTGCCCATGCAGGTGACAATGGCGTCAACCGGACCAGCAGCCATACAACCAGAAAATGCACGGCAGCCGCAGTGGTTCCGACTGCGATAAAAGCAGCGGCTTCCCTTTTATGCGCGCCGATCAGAATGTCGTTTCCCGCGGCTGCAGCTCCAGCGCCAAGCCGCTGTGGTCAACCGTATCGGCAACAATATAGAGCGGCCGCTGCTTGGCCTCTTCAAAGATCCGCCCGAGATACTCTGCAATCACACCAAGGCAGACCAACTGAATTCCAGACAGCAGCATGATACCGGCCGAAAGTGTCGCCCAGCCAGACACCGGATTTCCGAAAAAGAGCGTTTCGAATACGATGTACAGGCCATACATCAATGCGAAAAACGATATGCCGAAACCAATGCGCGACACCATGCGCAATGGCTTCATGGAGAAGGAAGTGATACCGGTCAGTGCCAGCTCCGACAACTGCCGAAAGCGGAACTTGCTTTTTCCTTCCCATCTGGGATCTGCGTCGAATGGCAACGTCACAGTTCTGAACCCGAGCCACGCGTACAAACCTTTCATATAGCGCGAGCGCTCCGGCAGACGCAGTAGCGCACTCACGACCCGTCGGTCCATTAAGCGAAAGTCACCGGCATTTGGCGGAATCTTGAAGCGCCCTTCTCCCTGAAGAAGCCGGTAAAAAATAGCTTTTGCCTTGACCAGGAACAGGCTTTCGCTGGTGCGCATTCTTTGCACTGCAATAACCATCTCGTTGCCCTGCTGCCATAACCGGATCATTTCCAGCAGCAGATGGGGCGGATGCTGACCGTCGCCATCCATGCAAAGCACCGCATCGCCGCGTGCATGCTCCAGGCCTGCCGTAAGCGCCGCCTCTTTCCCGAAGTTGCGCGACAACCGCACGAGCTGCACGTTTCTAGTGCTGTCGGCCTGCGCGAAATCTGCAATGACTTCGCGCAAATTGTCGGTGCCGCCGTCATCGACCACCACAATTTCCCAACCCAATCCTGACTGCGCCAACACCTGTGCAATGCTTGGCAAGAGTTGGACCAGTGACCGCGCTTCATTCAACACAGGAATGACAACAGAGATCGACTTTCCGGTTTCAAGAGGAAATTTGCTGGATTTCATTTGATTTATTCACTCAAGCGAGAGAACGTACTAGTCCACGAATAACATGTTGGCTCGCTACAGGCATAAGCATTAGTCGATGCTGGCATTGTTTACTAACGCAGAATCGTCCCGATTAACGCTGCATATTGTTAGGCCGTCATCGGCACCAACTTCCTGCTGGTTCATAAGCAATTGCGAATTAATGGTAAGGGCTAGCAGTATGGGCGGAAGAGCACCTTGCGCTTTTTTATGCGTCAAAACGCGATAATATCATGGCCGATTTTCAGCGCGACAGCATACTTGCCCCGGAAAATCGATGTCCGCTGGTGATTCTTGCAGGATCAATTGTAAAATGATCAATGAAGCCATTTCTTGGCGCGAATTCATGCCGCCGGTCTGCTCGGAAGACTGATCGAGAAAAAGTGCGGCAGTCGACGACCCCGAGAAATTCACGTTTCTTCCATTCCATATTGACTGATTCCCAATGCACTCTTCCCAATTGTCTCGATCATCCATTTATCACTGGAGTTTTTCCCTCCGCTTTATTTGCGTGGTGGGCTTTTTAAGCATCGTTAATACCTTGTTGTTTCCATGGGAAGCTACGCTCGAATGGATGATAGAAGGCGGCATTGTTGAGAATATAACCGTCCTCATGTATTACCTTGCGCTCGCGGCCCTTTGGTTGTTTCCGCCACGAGCCCTTACCGGGATCGGTATTACCGCAGTGTCATTACTGCTGCTTGCGGCAGCTGCTCGTGAACTCGATTTGCACAAGGTAACGTTCGGAATGAGCATCCTGAAGACAAATTTTTATCGAAGCTATGCAAGCGGCCCACAAATTGCGGCGGCATTGCTCATGCTCCTGCCGATTTTCGCTGCGATTATTTATCTGATCGTCGGATATCGCAAGCGACTTATGGAGGCGGCAAAGGTGCGGGACCCGGCGGCCGTTACTGTTGTAACCATGCTGGTTTTTCTTGTACTTGTGAAGATATTCGATAGTGCCATTGGATTCATCGGTGGATATCTGGGTAAGCCCGGAGAGATTTGGGGTTACACCACGCCAGGCGGTTTGATTACGATGGCAATGGAAGAATCGCTTGAGCTCGCTTTGCCATTGCTTGTGGTGATTGCCGTAATTCAGGCACGAAAACCGCAACCCCAATTGCACTCATAAAACGCCATCGGATTCCCTGACCAGTTCATGCTCGATGCGGCAGCAGTATTTGAAAGCATGTCAAATTCATTCATCAATAGACGTACACTGCAATTGCTACTGACGATCAAGACTACTGCCTTAACGAAGGTAGCCTCCTGCAATCAGCGCGGCGGCATATTGAGCATCGGCGTCAACGATTCCCACGTCATTTCGGGCGTTATCTGTCGCATGCAGTGGTGGTGCCCCAATGGACACTCTCGCTGTTTGCACGGCGCACAATCCAGGTTGAGATAAATCGATTTTGCAATATCGGAAAACGGTGGCGCATGGTTCGGATCGGTCGGTCCGTAGATCGCGACGACGGGTCGGTTGAATGCCGACGCGATATGCAGCAAACCGGAATCATTGCTGACTACGGCGTCCGCCTTTGCAAGCAACGCAATCGCCTGATCCAATGACGTGACTCCTGCAAGATTCCGTACATTCAGCTCGATTGCGGCGATTTCCTCACAAACCGGCTTATCCTTGCCTGATCCAAGCAAGACGATTTGTGCATCGGTATGTTTTTCCAGAATCATGCCGGCCAGCCTTGCAAAGTACGCGGCTGGCCAGCGCTTTGCAGATCCGAATTCTGCACCAGGGGCAAACGCAATCAACGGCTGATCCACTTGCAGGCCGAGCTGCAAAAAAGTTTCCGTTATCCGTTGCGGCGAGATAGAAAGAGCCGGACGCGGCAATACCGCCGCCACCGGCGCAGTTGTCACCGGCGGTGCCGCCAGCGCCGCATAAAATGCAACCATCGATCTTCGCGTCGCTCGTTCGTCCCGATGTATTTCATTGAGCAGGCCGTAGCGCATCTCGCCGAGATAGCCGACTCGATGTCCAATACCAGCCAGCCACGGGATCAATGCGAATTTCAGCGTATTGGGCAACACATAAGCGCTGGCATAACGGCGGTTCCGCAGTTCTTTGGCCACGCGCAAGCGTTCGCGCAACTGTAATGCGCCGTGCCTGAATGTCGATTCAAGCACGGTGTCGACTTCCAGCATTGCGCGCCATACGGGCGCTACCCAACCGGGTGCAATCACGTCTATTACACAGTTCGGGTAGCGTTGCTTCAGGAGCTGCAGCATCGGCTGCGCCATGACTGCATCGCCGATCCAGTTCGGTGAAACGATCAGTGCGCGCGCCCGTTCCGATGAGCTCATCATCATTTACGCGGAATGCGGCCCATCAGGAAGAATTCGTCATTCGGCCGCATCGATATCGTATTGGCCATGCGGTTTGAAAGCCCGAAGAAAGCGGTGATCGCCGCGATATCCCAGATATCTTCATCGTCAAAGCCGTGTATGCGCAGCTTCGCATAGTCGTCATCGGTAATGGACTGTGAATCAAGGCAAACCTTGATGGCGAAATCGAGCATCGCCTTTTGTCGTGGTGGAATGTCAGCCTTCAGATGATTGACTGCAACCTGATCTGCGACGAGCGCATTCTTCGAATAGATACGCAATAACGCACCGTGCGCCACCACGCAGTACAGGCAGCCATTCTTTGCGCTGGTTGCAGTCACGATCATTTCACGGTCTGCTTTGGTCAGATTGCCTGTTTCCTTCAGCATCAGCGCATCGTGATAGGCAAAAAACGCACGGAATTCAGCCGGGCGATGTGCCAGCGTCAAAAACACGTTAGGTACGAAACCGGCTTTCTCCTGCACCGACAGAATAGTTTGCCGAATATCGTCCGGCAGCGCGTTCAATTCCGGCACGGGAAAACGAGAGAGAGAATGAGAATTTGACATTACCCGAGCTCCTTTGCGAATTGCAGATGATAGAGATTGGCATAGACACCGTTCCTGGCCAGAAGCTCCGAATGCGAACCGATCTCTACGATGTGACCACCTGATAGAACCACGATACGATCCGCTCGTTCAATGGTAGACAGACGATGTGCGATCACCAGGGTGGTCCTGCCGCGCATCAGTTGATCAAGCGCTTCCTGTACTGCGCGCTCCGACTCGGAATCCAGTGCGGACGTTGCTTCGTCGAGGATCAGAATAGGCGCGTCCTTGTAGATTGCGCGTGCAATGGCCAAGCGCTGCCTTTGCCCGCCAGACAAGCGCGACCCGTTATCGCCGATCGGCGTATCCAGCCCCTGCGGCAGATTGGCGATCACGTCTTCCAGATGTGCGGTCTTTACGGCTGCTTCGATGCGATCGGGATCGGGCTTCGGATCGCCATAGGCGATATTGCTTGCTGCCGTATCATCGAACAAAACGACGTTTTGACTGACCATCGCCATTTGAGCGCGCAAGCTCTCCAGAGAAATCCGCCCGAGCGGCTCGCCGTCCAGTCGAATCTCACCACTGGTGACCGGATAAAATTCAGGCACCAGATTTACCAAGGTTGATTTCCCTCCTCCGGACATGCCGACGAACGCGACCGTCTCGCCCGGCATTACGGTCAGGTCGATATTGGATAATGCGAGCTGCGTCTGGCCGGGATACTGGAAGCCGACTCCCATGAAGTCAAGCCGGCCTGCGGCACGCTTGCTCAGTGCTTTTCCGCCGGCGCGTTCCGGCGACGCATCGATCAGACCGAATACCGCATCCGATGCAGCCAGTCCCCGTTGCAGTGGCCCGTTCACTTCCGCCAGGTGTTTCAGCGGGGTCAACAGCATCAGCATCGCAGTGATAAACGATGCAAAGCCGCCAACAGTTGCCTGCCCCTGACCGGCCTGTATCAGCGCGATGACGATCACCACCGATACTGCGCATGCAGTCATTATTTGCGTTATCGGAACCGTTGCCGCCCATGTAACCGCCATACGCATTGCAAAGTTGCGCAATTTCTCCCCTCGTTGGGCGAAGCGATTTTTTTCATACTGCTGGCCGCCGAATATTTTAATCACCTGGTGCGCTCTGGTGGTCTCTTCGACTACTTGCGTAAGCTCCGCATTGACGGCCAGGTAACTTTGCGTCAGCTTGCGCAAGCGCTTTCCGGTAAGACGCACCACGACTGCAATCATAGGTATCAGGACCAGCGTGACGATTGTCAGGCGCCAGTTGAGCCACATCAAGTAGCCGAGCAATCCGATGACGGTCAATGTATCGCGGATCAGGGAAGTAAAGACATTCCTGAGCATATCGATGATCTGCTGGACTTCAAACATCATTGAATTGATCACGAGTCCCACCGAACTGCTCGCATAGAACCCGAGCGGCACGTGCAGCAATCGATTGAACATTTGCTGGCGCAACCGGTTCAACAGCCGCGTCGAAATCCAGGTAAGCATGTAACTGGTCAGGAAGGTGGAGAACCCGCGCAACACGAAAATACCGATGACGAATCCTGGTACTGCCCACAACGAGAACGTCGGCTGTCCGGTGAACCCCTTATCCAGCAGGATTTTCATCATCGCGGCAAGGGCCGGTTCTGTGGTCGCGGTCAGAATCATACCGAGCAGCGCCAGCGCCAAACGGCCCCGATACGACACGGCCATTCCGAGCAATCTCTTCAGATGCGGCGAAAATTTCATCGGTGGACTCGTTGCATCATTGAAAACCTTGCATCTGGTGTAGAGAATACGTGTATTTGTAGAGCGACTCGTTCGACATAAAGGTGGGGGCGCATGGCGCCCTCGCTGCGGCTCCGTGCGAGATGCTTCTCAGCGCGCAGCTGCGATGCAATGCCTTACAACTCCGGAATCGGACTTCACTTGGACGCTAGATTATAGTAGATCGCGGCAACTCCGAAACTCGCAGGATCGAATCTGCCATCGGGTATACTTGGGGCCCGCAAAGGCAGAGTATCTGCCTTGATCAAAGAACATCGTCGCGTTTGCTCTGGAATTTCCAAACAATATGCTGATTTCAGTCATCGTCACCACCTATAACAGACCCGACGCATTGTCTGCAGTGCTCCATGCGCTACTGGACCAGACCGATACAAATTTCGAAGTAATCATCGCCGACGACGGTTCGTCGGAGTCAACGCGCGCCGCGATCGGCGCTTTCCGCAGCACGGCTCATGCCAGCGGCTTGAAACGGTTGGTGCATGCGTGGCAGCCGGATGACGGTTTCAAGGCATCCGCCGCAAGAAATATGGGCGTCTTTGAGTCACATGGCGAATACCTGATTTTCCTTGATGGCGACTGCGTTCCGCGGCCCGACTTCGTTGCAAGGCACCGTTCGCTCTCCGAGCGGGGATTTATGGTGTCCGGCAGCCGCGTCTTGTTGTCGGAGAAATTTACGCAGCGCTTGTTATCAGACAAACCGCAGCCAGCACATACGCGCGGGATGTTCTACTGGCTTATGCAAAGACTGTCTGGCAACACCAACAAGATTATCCCGTTACTGCACTTTCCCAACAACCCGTTGCGACGTTATCGGTCCGTCAAATGGAATCGAATCAAGAGTTGCAATCTTGCGATATGGCGCAGCGATTACGCAGCGGTCGAAGGCTTCGATGAAAGTTTTATCGGCTGGGGGCATGAAGACGCAGACCTGGTATTGCGTCTCGCCCGCCACGGTGTGCGCCGCAAAGGTGGCGCCTTCTCTACCGAGGTATTTCATCTCTGGCATAAGGAAAACACGCGAGCCACAGAGTCAGAAAATCGCATGCGCGTGGAAGAGCGAATGCGCACCGGGGTGATCAAAGCTGAACTCGGTCTTTCGGCGCACCCGAAGTCCGACTCACGGGTGGAGCTTGTAGTGGCATAGGAGCCTGTTAATCCGCATGCTGGAGCGGATGCCGGGCCATTATCAGCTCCAGAACCTGTATGGCTACGCTGTCCCAGGTAAACGATTTGGCATGTTCCATGCCGGCAGCGCTCACGGCTTCCCAGTAACGCGTATCTTCAAACTTGCGTATCTCGCTTGCCCAGGCGGGTGAATCCAGATGAGCGGCATAGCGGGGACAATCCCGGGCCCAGGCTTTGATACTGTCCAGGTCGTGCGTGATGACGGGAATGCCCGCGGCCAATGCTTCCAGTATCGTCAGGCCGAAGCTTTCATGGTCTGTTGGATGCAGCAGGAGAAACGCGTGCTGAAGGATTTCCACCACTTCCTCCTGGCGTTTCCTGCCATGGAAAGTCATGTTGCCAGACCTTCCATGTTTTGCCAGCAAACCATCCAGCAGTGGGCCATCGCCGACTATATCAAGATGGTAGCCGCGTTGCGGCAGTCCACTCTGGTCAAAAAAATCAGCCAGCCAGTCCACATGCTTGCTCCCGTCGAGCCGTCCTATGTACACGAGCCTTTTCACGGTCGGGTATATCGGTGCATGAGCGGGAAAAAAGCTCGAATCAACGCCAAGCGGCAACGACTGGATGACAGCCCCCCATTTCCTTTTTGCTTTTTCCGCTGCCCGATAGCCGAAAAAGAAGAGATCGGTTGCCGGAACGTGCCTGAAAAATCCACGGATCGATACACCGGGCAGGAAGTGCCGGTAACGTTCCCTCAGCGATGGATATCTCTTGGACAGAAGATATGCGTCCGCTTCATAAAACGTCACGATGTAATCGTAGCTGGCAAGGTCCACGTCACTTCTGGCAAGCGCCCTGAAGAAACTGTAGCTTTCTATCTTGAACGGGCTGGACATCAGCATTTTGCTTAGTATCCGATTGAGCCTCGAATCGCGTCCGATAAACGGCAAGCTCAACAATTCGAAGCCATCCACATCGATCAGCGGTGTTCTGCCCTGGCCGGCATTTCCGCTTAAAAGGGTAAGCTGCACCTTGTCCTTAAGCCGCTGGGCAAGCTGACTTACTACCGTCTCGGTACCGCCTATGTAACAGGCGATAGTCGGGCAGATAAACAGAATTTTAAGCGGTTGCTTCATTGCAGAGTTTAGATATAGCCACGGTTGGAAATCGTTCACGAAAGAGCGCACGGAAATATGCGCTATCTGCTCCGATTCAATCGGCAGTTAGCAGTCTTTTGGTCATCAATGCAACCAGACAGGACAGTTATTGGTTGCAGCTGCATTGGCTAGTTTTGCGGTAACGTCTTCACAAGCTTCGGCCACAAGACGGCACGAAGTTTTTTCGGGGTGAAATAGAAAAGAAAGCTGGCAAAGGACTTGTTTTTCAGCTGGTATTCGCTGAATGTCGTTTTTTTCAGGACCTGCCAATACCGCGCAGCATACGGATGCCTGCAGTGATACATCCAGGGCTTAACTCTTTGATTGAAATGGATGATCACCGGCGCCTTGTCCTTGGCAATACGTCCGCGCAGCGCCTGTTTCAGGAACCGCTTGTCAAGATTCAGATGGTAATTCCACTTATCCGACACATAGATCAGATCGTCTTGCAGAACGACATTAAGCGCATCCTGATCAGGAAAACGCAATATATCTCGGTGCTTCACCATAAAATCGATGGCTTTTTCTTTAACGTTATATTTGCGCCAGTAGTCCAGATTGATTAGCATGACGCCCGAATTGAAATAGCGCGGTGGGGTATACTCGCCGAGATGGATCGTAGCCGAATCTTCAACGACTGCAGCTCCCTTGTTGAGTATGTCCTCATTCCATAATTCGTCCAGCCGACCTTCGACGAGCACATCCATGTCAAGATAAAGAATCTTGTTGACATCATTCGGAAAAAGCTCCGGGATCATAAGCCGGTAATACATCGCAGTCGTAAAATATGCGATTTGAGGCAGCATGGCGAAAATCGAATCGTCAAGCAGTTGCCGCGAAAATAAGAACCCCTTTTCGGCAGCATATCGATCAATTTTTTCCAATGTCGATAATGTCAAGGGCGAATGCAAAAGATGAAGCGCCACTTCTTCCTTAGCGTGATGCTCCAGTATCGACTGAGCAATCACAGGAAAGTTAAATGCGTAATTTTCGTCAGTGCAGCAAACTATATGAATCATTCTTTGTACCCGGTTTCGGAGACGGAGGTTCTAGTACCACGGTGTCGCGACACATATCGATGCCGACACATTTCAGGAGGCGAGCCGGCAATCAATATGCAAAAAATCTATTGTTGTTATCTTTGACTGACCAGAAATGTCTTGCGTTTTACAAGGCAGGCAAAGAGAACCGCCAGAAGGATAACGTAGAAAGAATAACTGACCCTCCAGTAAAACATCACATCGGTCAAGCCAAATACGAAATACCCTAAACAAAGTACTAATCCCATTCCCGCTACGGTTCGCGTTTCGCGATCCGGACTCCGGAGAGCGCGCAAAAAATAAACTGCCGGGACAAAATAAAGAGCAAGCATTGCCAGTAATCCGAAAATTCCCAACGTGGCCATATAAAACAGCAAATCGTTGTGCGGATGTGGCTGCGACGCTGCCTGGGGGGTGATTACCTGGCGCATCTCTAGCTGATTTACGGCTTCGGGATATCGGTCGAGTCCGACGCCGAATGCAGGATTTTCCTTGAATAGTTCCCAGGCCCCTTCCCATAGTTGCAGCCGTATGCCAACCGATGTGTTCCTGTCTCCGCCATCGAAATATTGCTGGATATCGGACCCTGCCTGGCCAATCCTACTTTGTACAGTATTGCTAAACATATACAAGCCGTACATTAACGCTAATACCAACAGCAAGAGTCCTACTTTTAATCGGCGCTGTATATTTCTAAAAACGATAAAAGCAATCACCAGAAACAAGGGCAATGCGACCCAACCGCCACGACTTTGAGATAAATAAGAACCAAATATTGCTCCCATACCGGCTATCGATTTCAGAGCGACAGCCATTTTTTCATTACGGCTGTTCCACCCGATTGAGAACAGTGCGAGAACACCCATCAGAATTGCAATATTTCCAAACGGTATGAGCGGAACCTTAACAGAATGAAACGCGCGAATAGCGCCACCCTGCGTATCAATATAAAGAACGACTAAACAAAAAAACGCGCCGGCCGCCAAGCCCCACTGTATGTTCTTTAAATTGTTGCTTGGAATAAGCAGCAGCAACCAGAACAACAAGGAAAAGCAAGCCAGTTGGAACGGCATTTCATAGGCTCTGGAGGAAAAACTTCCATTCATCAAATGATTGATGAATGTCGCCAGCACTAAACTGGCCATCGCCAAGCTTATCGGCCAATATTCGCGTAAAAGCTGGCTAAAATTTTTTCCCATCGGCTTAAGGCGGCATCCAACAGCAATAAGGCCGCATAGGATCAACAGATAAAGATTCGCGCTTTCCCCGCGTGGAATTGCCAGAAAAACGATCGGAAAAACCATCAATATTGCACTAACGATCCACTGAAAATAAAGCAAATTCAATCTCCGCAAAGGCTCTTGATTTCAATACTCGACCAGGGCGCCCTTAACGCCTAATCGGTCGATCAGTAACTGCTTCAAAGTATCTACGGGCAAGATACGCCATTCGTTAGCCAAGCGGATTTCACAACCAATGCCCTGTTGAACATAACGCATTGCAAGTGGCAAACCCGCCTCGGAGAAATAAGGTGATAGAACGTTCTTAATTTGCGTTACATCGATGCGCTCACATAATGAAAATACGAATTGCCGGCCGAATTGAACCCGCGCCGCCGCAATATCCATTACCTTGTCTGCCGCAATCCGCAATCCTCCGGAAAAACGGTCTTCCGATACTTTCCCCTGCACCGCAAGAAATTCATCTTCCTTGAAGAGTGGCTTGTTCGGGTCGTACAGTTCGTTGTACACAGTGACGTCGACGGTAGCGCTTCCGTCGTCCAGCGTCACGATGACCATCTTTCCTCGCTGGGTCATTTGCGTGCGTACTGCCGAAATGATACCTGCCATCAGTTTCGGCTCTCTGGCCGGGACAAGATCGCACAGCTTTGTTCTGGCGAACTTCCGCACCTCGTCTGCATAGGCATTAAACAAATGGCCAGACAGATAAAAACCGAGCGCGGATTTTTCTTCGGTGAGCCTTTGCTTCTCCGTCCATGGGCTTGTCTTCACGTACTCAGGCGGGATATCCAGATCGCCATTGTCGCCACCAAACAGACTGACCTGATTTGCCGACGCCTCGGCCTGTTCGGCACACTCCATCGCGTAACTTACCGATGCCAGCAAGATCGCTCGATCGACATTGAAGCAATCGAATGCGCCGGCACGAATCAATGATTCAATGGTGCGTCGATTGATCTGGCGCTTGTCGACGCGCTTGCAAAAATCGAACAGGTCGGTAAACGGTGCTTCCCGGCGCGCCGCGATAATTGCCTCGATCGCACCCTGGCCGGATCCTTTGACTGCACCCAGACCATAGCGAATCTGCATCACCTTTTTCTTGGTTACGCTAGGCGGATCGCCAACCGGCGTGAAGCGATAATCCGACAGGTTGATATCCGGCGGCAGCAAGGTCAGGCCGCAAACTTCAAGCGCGTCTTCGACCAGAATCTTGATCTTGTCGGTATCGTCCATCGCGAGCGACAAGTTGGCTGCCATGAATGCGGCCGGATGATGCGCCTTCAGATACGCAGTGTGATAGGAGAGTAAGGCATAGGCGGCGGCATGCGACTTGTTGAAGCCGTAACCGGCAAACTTTTCCATCAAGTCGAAAATCTCGTCTGCCTTCTCTTGCGACAAGCCGTCCTTGGCGGCTCCGTCACGGAAAATCTGGCGGTGTTCCGCCATTTCTTCCGCCTTCTTTTTTCCCATCGCACGCCGAAGCAGGTCCGCGCCGCCGAGCGAGTATCCGCCGACCACCTGCGCCATCTGCATCACCTGCTCCTGATACACCATGATGCCGTAGGTTTCGGACAGAATTCCTTCGGTACGCGGGTCGGGATAATCGAAGCGCTCACCGTGCTTGCGCTTGCAGAAATCCGGAATCAGATCCATCGGGCCGGGGCGATATAGCGCAACCAGCGCAATGATGTCTTCGAAGCGATCCGGTCGCGCATCTTTCAACATGCCCTGCATGCCGCGGCTCTCAAGCTGGAACACCGCAACCGTCTTGGCCTTGGTGAGCAGATCGTACGATGCCGCATCATTTAGAGGCAGGCTCTCCAGCCTGAAATCTGCCATCGCCGGATCGAGCTGCTTGATATAGCGCACCGCACGATCGAGAATTGTCAGCGTGGTCAGTCCCAGAAAGTCGAACTTGACCAGGCCAACCGCTTCCACGTCGTCCTTGTCGTACTGCGATACCACGCCTGCGTCGCCACCCTGCGTGTACAGCGGACAAAAATCGGTCAGTTTGCCGGGTGCGATCAGCACGCCGCCGGCATGCATGCCGATGTTCCGCGCAATACCTTCAACCTTCTGCGCCAGTTCAAGCAACTGCTTGACCTCCTCCTCGTTTTCGTAGCGCTCCTTCAGCATCGGCTCTTCGTTAAGCGCATCTGCGATCGTCACCAGTTTTCCCGGCTTGAATGGAATCAGCTTGGAAATGCCGTCGCAAAAGTTGTACCCCATATCGAGCACGCGACCGACGTCGCGCACGGCACCCTTGGCAGCCATCGTACCGAAAGTGGCGATCTGCGATACCGCGTCCTTGCCGTAGCGATCCTTTACATACTGGATCACGCGGTCGCGTCCCTCCTGGCAAAAATCGATATCGAAGTCCGGCATCGATACCCGTTCCGGATTCAGGAAGCGCTCGAACAGCAGGTTGTAGGCAAGCGGATCAAGGTCGGTGATCGACAGCGAATACGCAACCAGCGAACCGGCACCGGAGCCGCGGCCTGGGCCGACCGGCACGCCATTGTTCTTTGCCCACTGTATAAAATCGGCAACGATCAGGAAATAACCCGGGAACCCCATCTTGATGATGGTATCGGTCTCGAATTTCAGTCTTGCCTCATAGCGTGGCCGTTCCTGTTCGCGCACCGCCTCATCCGGGTACAGGTGCAACAGGCGGCTCTCCAATCCTTGCTGCGCTTGCGCCACCAGGAACTCATCGATCGTGAGACCGTCGGGTGTTGGAAAATGCGGCAGCTTCGGTTTGCCGAGTTCCAGAGTCAGATTGCAGCGCTTGGCGATTTCAATCGAGTTTTGCAGCGCAGCCGGCATGTCTGCAAACAACTCGGCCATCTCGGCTTGCGTCTTGAAGCATTGCTGTTCGTTGAAGCGCCGCACGCGCCGTGCATTGGCGAGAATTTCGCCCTCGGCGATACAGGTACGCGCTTCATGCGCGGTAAATTCTTCCCTGGTCAGGAACTGCACCGGATGCGTTGCAACTACCGGCAGTTGCAATTTGGCGGCAATCTCGACTGACTGGCGCACCAGCTTCTCCATGTTGGGCTGGCCGGCACGCTGCACCTCGATATAGAAGTGGCCCGGGAAGATATCGGCCCAACGCTGGGCAGAGCGTTCCGCTGCCGCCGAATTCCCGTTTTCGATCGCGATGCCAATATCGCCAAACTGTGCGCCTGACAAGGCAATCAATCCACCACGCGGCTGCAACTGCTCAAGCCATTCAGTGCGGATTTCGGCCCGGCCACGATGCAGATTGGTGAGCCATGCTTTTGACAACAACTCACATAGCTGCAGATAGCCCGCCGAGTTTTTCACCAACAATAACAGTCGGGACGGCTTGTCGCGATCGTCGTTATTCGTTATCCAGACATCGCAACCGACGATCGGTTTGATGCCTTTGCCGCGCGCGGCTTTGTAAAATTTGACCATGCCGAACAGATTCGACAGATCGGAAATTGCCATTGCAGGTTGAGCGTCTTGAGCAGCCGCCTTGACCACCTCGTCGATACGAACCAGACCATCGACGATTGAATACTCGGAATGGAGACGAAGATGAATAAATTGCGGTGAAGTCATGGCGGTATTTTACCCGCTAGAAAGCCGCCCGAGAACGACGATTTGAGGATCAACAAGCGGCGGCTTATAATACCGATGAATCAATGACTTAGCTAAAATTATCCGTATGCAACCGAGCACCTCTTTCGTCAATATTGCGGCTTATAAATTTGTTACTTTTAACGACACGGTCGAAAAGCGCGAGCAATTTCAAGCGGTATGCAAACGACTGGCATTAAAAGGAACGATCCTGTTGAGTCCTGAAGGAATCAACTTGTTTTTGGCCGGTCGGCGCGAATCTATCGATGCTTTTCTGTCATGGCTGCGCGCCGATCCGCGTTTCGCGGATATCGAATGCAAGGAAAGCTATTCGGAAGAACAGCCTTTCAAGCGCATGCTGGTCAAGCTCAAGCGAGAGATCATTACGATGAACCATCCGTTGATTCAGCCGGAAAATGGCCGCGCGCCCGCGGTGGCGCCTGCAACGCTGAAACGCTGGCTCGACCAGGGTCACGATGATGCAGGCAAACCGGTGGTAATGGTCGATACGCGCAATGCATTTGAAGTCGATGTTGGCAGTTTTTCCGGCACGATCGATTACCGCATCGATAAGTTCAGTCAGTTTCCAGATGTAATTGCGCAGCAAAAGGAAGCGCTTGCAGGAAAAACCGTTGTGACATTCTGCACTGGCGGCATCCGCTGCGAAAAGGCAGCGATACACATGCAAAATGTCGGGTTCGATAGCGTCTTCCAGTTGGAAGGCGGGATCTTGAAATACTTCGAAGAGGTCGGTGGTGACCACTATGCCGGTGACTGCTTTGTTTTTGACCGCCGCACCGCATTGAATCCAAAACTGGAGCCGACTCCCACGGTGCAGTGCTATGCCTGCCGTGCCGTAGTGACGCCGCGCGAACAAATCTCTCCGTCCTATGTCTACGGCGTTTCATGTCCGCACTGTATCGGCGCGGTGGCAAGCGATGTTGAAACCTCAGAGACCGCATAAGCGCCGGTAATCGGTTTCCGCCCGCCGGCTAAAGAAGAAACCGGGAAGCGCTCAAGGCGAAGGACGATATGCCTCGCCTAAAATGTTTCCCCGGAAGATTAATCCGACATAAAGACCGGATGCATCGAGTTCAGTGATTTTTTGGTGAAAGCCTTCGCACTTAAGACGCTTCGAAGCACGGTCGACCGCTCTAATTTACAAACCCCTCAGCTGGACATTGAATGGCCGGACCCACTTACATCGGGCGCTTTGCGCCATCTCCCACGGGGCCGCTGCATGCGGGATCGTTGGTCGCAGCGATGGCCAGCTATCTCGATGCAAAAGCACATCAAGGCCGATGGCTGGTACGCATCGAAGACATCGATGAAGCGCGTACCGTACCCGGCTCCGCTGAGTCGATACTGGGGTGTCTCGTTGGCCTTCGCATGCAGTGGGATGACGACATAATTTGGCAAAGCCGACGTAAATCGCTATACCAGGCAGCGTTCGAGAGATTGGGTAAGCACGTATATGCGTGCGGTTGCTCGCGCCGCGAAGTGTCCGACTCAAGACTGGGAATTTC
>JAKFFO010000185.1:0-3629 GCA_036675035.1 Oxalobacteraceae bacterium | reverse complement strand
TCGGACTGCGCCGGCTGTTGAACGGGTTCATGCAGATGCGCCGCCATGCGCCACTGGTTGTCATGGGCGACTTCAATGATATCGCCGGCGCTGTCACTACCGAACTGGTGATGGGCGCCGGCCGTTACGGCGACGACGATTTTCATCAGCGGCTGTTCGACAGCTATCGCATCCAGTTACGCCGTGATTTTTCCCGCGATGTCGGCTATAGCCATCTGCACGACGGGATTTTCAATACCATCGACCATATACTGGTATCGAAAGAATTCCATCCGGGCTGCACCGATGCCATCGGCGCGGTGGAAGAAGTGATGTATCTGAATGATCACATCCTGCTGCAGCCTCCGGGGGCCTCGGACCATGGGCTGGTACTGGCCCGGCTGACGCTGTACGACCCGGATGCTCGCGTGTTGCCCGACGCAGCATGAAGCGCGCTTCGGCAAGCGCCATCATCGTATGCCACACCGCATTGCACGGCACGCCCGATGACGATCAAATCAATAATTGAGTAAAGATTTCATCTGCAGGCAACGGTTTCGACAGCCAGTAGCCCTGGATCTCGGCGCAGCCTTCGCCACTCAGAAAATCGACCTGTTCTTGCGATTCGACACCTTCGGCAATTACCGCCAATCCAAGATTATTGGACATCGCAATGATGGTGCGCACGATTGCGCAATCATCAGCATCGCCCGGCGTATCCTTGACAAACGAACGGTCGATCTTGAGGCGGTCGATCGGCAGCTGCTTCAGATACGACAGCGATGAATAGCCGGTGCCAAAGTCATCGATCGCCACAGTCACGCCAAGCGACTTGAGTTCGCGCAACTTGCTGACGGTTTCTTCCAGATTTTCAATGATCGAGCTTTCGGTGATTTCGAGTTCCAGCATGTCGGGTGGCAGGTTTGCATCATGCAACGCATTGCGCACCTGCTCTACGAATCCCGGATGATGAATCTGTTTGGCGGCAATATTAACGGCTATGCGCATGCGCAATTTTTTCTCCGTAAGCCAGGCAGCTGCCTGGCGGCAGGCAGTCTGCAGCACCCAGTTCCCGATGGGCAGAATCAAGCCGCTTTCTTCTGCCAGCGGAATGAATTCCAGCGGCGGCACAATGCCGATGCCGGGCCGCACCCAGCGCAACAGGGCTTCGACGCCGACGATCTTGCCATTTTTCAGCGAACGCTGCGGCTGGTAGTACAGCACCAGTTCATTGCGCTCGATCGAACGCCGCAGCGCCGTCTCCAGCTCCAGGCGTCGCGCCGCATGCTGCGCCATCGATTCGTCAAAGAAACGCCAGCCATTGCGTCCACCGGCCTTGGCGCGGTACATCGCGGTATCGGCGTTGCGCAACAGGGTTTCGCTGTTGCAGCCATCTTGCGGATAGACGCTGATGCCCACGCTCATCGACACATACAATTCCGTGCCATTAACGTCAATCGGATTGGCAACCGATTGCATCAACTGCGCGGCCACCCGTTCGAATTGCGCAATCGTATGTTCATTTGGTTCCAGCACCACCACGAATTCGTCACCACCGATCCGGGCCACCGTATCATGCGGGCCGATGCAGGCACTGATGCGCTCAGCCACCACCCGCAGCATCTGGTCGCCGGCTTCATGGCCCAGGCTGTCATTGACCGTCTTGAAATGATCGATATCGATCAGCAAGACCGCCAGAGTCGCCTGGTGCTGTGCGGCGTACGCGATGCCTTGTTCAATTTTTCGCGACAAGGTCTGGCGGTTCGGCAATTGCGTGAGCAAATCAAAATGCGCCAGCTGGTACAGACGCTGTTCAGACGTCTTTTGCCCGGTGATGTCATGGAAAATGGCGACAGTGGAACGCGCCCGACCATCGGTATCGCGGATCACGGAAATGCTTTGCATGATGACGATTTCGCTGCCATCCTTGATGCGCATCGGCGATTCGCCTTGCCATTTATCGGTGCTACGCAATGATTCACGGGCCATGGCGACAAAGCCCGGCTGCAGGCATGTAGTTTCATATGTCTGTGCATCCATGCCGATGACCTCTGCAGCGGCAAAGCCGGTGAGGCTCAGGAAAGCATGATTGACGCGCAGCACCTTGCCTTCGGGCGAAAAAATGATGATCGCATGCAGGCTGGTCTCGAATACCTGCGCCGCCAGCTCCAGTTCTTCGAATGCCTGCCTGCGCTCGGTATTGTCCAGCATGACGCCACGCAGGCGCACCTTGCCGTCCGGGCTGGTCACGACCGTCACGTTACTGCGCAGCCAGGTCGTTTTCCCCTGCGGTGACATCAACTGGTGTTCCAGTGCCAGCGAACCGTGATGCATGCCATGCGCCACCATGTTTGCCACGTCTTGCTCCGAAATCCCGAGCCGGTTGCGCCAGAAATCCGGGTTGCGGCACCATTCATCGGCAGGAAAACCCGAGATCTTCTCAGCATTGGCGCTGACATACGTAAACTGCAAGCCGGGCAATTCAGCCTCCCAGACAATGCCATCGATACCATCGACCAATTGCTGGTAACGCGATTCAGAGGCCGCCAAAGAGTGACTCTTTTGTTCAAGACGGGCCTGGACCTGGTTCAGATCGCTGAGTCGGCGCCATAGCAATGCGATCAAGGCCAGCATCAAGGCGATCGTGACAATGCCTTCGAAGGCCGAGCGCTGGGCCCGAATGCGCCATCTTTGCAACACTTCGGATTCGGACAGAGACACAACTGACACGAATGGTGAACTGGAAGAGCTGGCGTAGCCAATAATACGCGGCGTACCGTCGATGATATTGGTGGGACTGCGATAGCTGCCGGTTGGCTGCTGGCCGAATTGCCGGAACAAGGGCGCCTGCATCAGGTTCACCGCCAGGGATTGTGGGCGCCACGGGCTATACATCAACAGCCAGCCATCGCGGCGCACCAGCGCAATGCGGGTATGGCTGCCAATCGTCAGGGAGCGATAAAAATCATCGAAGTAGCTCATGGGAATACCGGCGGCAAAAACTGCCCTGAGCGAGCCATCCGGATGGCGCAAGCTGCGCGACAGTGTCATCAGCCAGATGCCACTGCTGCGGCTGCGAACGGGACGAGAAATGAGCAAGCCGGAATTTCCTGTTTTCAGGTGATGCTGAAAGTATTCGCGGTCGCTGAAGTCGATTTTTTTGAAAGGGTATTGATAAGCACTGGCACGGGCCATGCCGCGCTCGTCCATAATGTTGATGGCAGATACTTGCGGCAATTTACCTCGGTATGCGCCGAGCATCTGGTGCAGCGTTTGCTCATCCATCGAGGCGAGTAGCTGGCCTTGCCGGTCGAAATCGTCGATTGCATTTTGCAGCAGGCGATCGGCTTCGCCAATTGCCCGATTGGCATGTTCATTCAATGCAGTTGAAAAATTCCGGGCATCGGTGTGCGCATAGTCCATGGTCGTCTGGCGATCCTGGAAAATCGACGCGACCTTGAAACCGATATACAACAGCGGAAATGCAATCAGGATGACCAGCAGCCGTTGGCGAATGACGCGGGTATTGTTGGAGATGGTTATCAAAATTGTTGCTAAAATGCTTTCGATCGGAAAAGCATGCCACAGCTTTGAATAAACGCAAACCTTTACATGAACGAATTGATAATATTCAATCGAATTGTGGCGCA
>JAKFFO010000018.1:0-20347 GCA_036675035.1 Oxalobacteraceae bacterium | reverse complement strand
GTTCCCACTGATCGTCTCGTAATGCATAGCGCCTGACCATGATCTTTACCTCCTTCAAAAACATAGAGGCAGCAATCGCTGAATCGTTCTGATTGCATTACATTAATTGAGGACACGCCCTAGGACTCGCGCAATAATAACTTAGCATTTTTGCTGGCCGTAGCGGGTGCGCTGCGGCGTTGCCCACCGCTTGCAGTGCTCGCACTGCGGCGCGTCGCGCGCCTTGCAGGAGTATCGCCTTGCAAGGCGATACCGTTTCGCAGGCGTGGCGCATGCGCCACGAAATCCCTGCTGCACCCTCCCGCTACGATCGCCAGAATACTAACTTATTTCTGCGCGAGCCCTTAACGGCTCACCTCGCCAGGTGACTCGGCCGGATCGCGATCCGGTTCGGCCGCGACTCTCAGCCGTTGCATCAGCATGATCGCTGCAAAGCCGCTCGCCACCGCGAGATAGCCGACAATATCGTAATGCACCATTTGTCCGCTCGGCGTCTGGGTCACTATCACGCCTGCCGCCAGTGACGCCAGCCCGGACGACAGCATCTGCACCGACGATATCAGGCTCATGAATGTGCCGCGGACCTGTTGCACGGCGGCGGCGCTGATCATCGCCATGGCTGGGACCATGCGCCCTGACACCAGTATAAAAAATACTGTTGAATTGAGGAGCGCCACCCACCATGGCACCGGCGGCAGCTGTGTCGCAATCACTACTGGAATGAACGAAGCGAGCGCTACCCATTTGAACATCCTGGGCTTGCCGTATTTGTCCGACATTTTTCCAATAACGCGTGCAGTGAAAAACGTCGCCGCGCCGCCGCATAGATAAATAACGGTGATGAAAGATTCCGGCAAACCGATATTGGTTGTCATGTACAAAGCAAGATAGGGAATCACTGAAAAGCCGGCCATCATCTGCAATGCGATAAAAGCAAATGCTTTCATGTGGTTCGGCTCTTTTGCCACAAGATAAATCTGCTGAAAAATGTTTCCTCGCCTTGGCCGTGCCATATGTGCGGTCATGCCTGGCAATATTTTGTATGCGATAAGCAGGAAACCGGCCGCCATCACGACAATGAAAAAGAACGGAGCACGCCAGCCGGCAGAAGGAATCTCATTGGCGAGCAGCAGACCGAGCGGTACACCGGCTACTGTTGACAGCGAAAACGCAGCCATCACGGTACCCATTGCCTGACCTCGACGCTCGAACGGAATCGCGTCAGCAATCACCGTTTGCACCATTGCTCCGAGAATGCCGCCAAAGGCGCCGGCCAGCGCGCGGGCAATCAATAATGCCGCATAGTTCGGGGCCAGACCGCAGCACAGCGTCGCCGCGATGAACAATACATATAAAACCAGCATCAGTTTGCGGCGGTCGAAGCGGTCGATATAGGTTGCTGCCAACAGGCCCGATACGGCCGCGGCAAAGGTGTAGGACGATATCAGCAGCGCAAATTCATTGGTTGAAATCTGCAACAGCCGGATCAACTGCGGCCCCAGCGGCATCATGATCATGAAGTCGAGGATATGGGTGAACTGGATTCCTGCGAGCGTGAGCAACAGGAGGCGTTCATTTTTGCGAGCGCCTTAATTCGGAGCGGGATTCAAGAATGTGGCTGAGGAAGGGTGTTGAAAAAATTAATGGCGCTGCGATATTAAAGCAGGTTTTCCCGCAATAAGGCAAAAATCCGCGATGCGGCAGGTTAAGAAGTGCGAGAAGCAGGGCCAAACCAGGATTCGTTACTGCTTTGCCCGGGACTCTGAATAACGCGGAAGGTCCGATGAGTTCTAGCCGGTTCTTGCAATAAAATTGCAGCGCAACCGCAAGGATGCGATTACGTTGCGCGTGCGTTTCCGCGGCGCGATTTTTAGATGGCCGAACAGTGCAAACCGATACCGGGAAACCACGCATTGCGGTGTGGACTTGACGCGCATGTTCCGGCCGGTAACCAGTGAAAGACGGAGTGCGTTCGCTTGGGCGCGGTCGCCGGAGACAGTTGAGCAGAAAGTATGTTGAAGGTATTGCTGACGTTGCAATCCGACGGCAGCCGATACAGCGATGCCGTCGGATTGCACGATGTCTTGGGCATCGCCTTGAAGCGCCAGTCTTTTCTATGGTGGCATGTTCGGCGCGAAGCTGATCGGGGTAATCGCAATACTCACGAATCAGAGGTGGATCGCCTGGGCGGCGCCTCCCGCTGATGGGAATTCCTGAGGGGGACCTCGACTGCAGCACCTATTGATCAAATGATCTCAAGCGGCCGGAGCGGCTTCACCCCGGCCGCTTGAGATCATACCGCCGCCAATGCCCGTGCGGATTGTGTGGACACCGGTCTCGCGGCTTTGGTCAATTCCTGTTTGGCGCGAGTGCGTGACGGCGGCAGGCGGCGAAGGGTTTTAAGGGTGTTGATGTCCCTGATGCCGATTGCGCGCTGCTCGACCGTGATGAGTCCGATTTCGTTAAACGCCGAAAACGTGCGGCTGACGGTTTCGAGCGTAAGGCCAAGATAGCTGCCGATCTCGTGCCGGGTCATGCGCAGATTGAACTCCTTGCCTGAATATCCCATGGCGGAAAACCGGTCCGAGAGCGATACCAGAAACCGTGCGACACGTGCTTCGGCGCTTAACGATCCGAGCATGCTGACCATCGCCTGTTCACGGATCAGCTCGCGGCTCATCACACTGTATATCGAGGTTTCGAGCTCGGGATGGGTTCTCCCCATCGCCATGAATTTCTTGAACGGTATCAGGATCACGTCGCAGCTGGACAGTGCAACTGCTTCCGAAGTGTACTGCTTGTTATGGATACCATCGATACCGAACAGATCGCCTTTCATCGGAAAGCTGAGAACCTGCTCGTTTCCGGATTCATCGATCATGACGGTTTTCAGGAAACCTGAGTTGACGATATACAGCATATCGAAAGGCTGACCAACGGTATGAATTCGTTGCCCAGCCTTGAACTGCACATGCTGGAACAGGAAATCATCATCGTTCAACGACGCACTTGTAGGAATGCGCAGCAAGTCGCAAACATCTTTCAGGCTCGACCAGAGTTTGCCCGCACGTTGCCATCCGCTTTCGATAGAAGACCGGGTTGTGCTCAACGTGGCGGCAGGAAGTACGTCGGTTATTTGAGTAGCAGGCAAGGTCGTCTCCAATTTGTGGCTTAGTGTTAAAAGTAGCAATGATTGAACAGTGAATTGTTCCGTAAGATCTTCGCGTCACCGCGATCAGTGAGTTGGAGTATGTCAAATTGAAATGGGAATTGATATCAGGAACGACTGAATCGGAGCGTAGGAAAATCATGCCCGTTGTAGGACGTTTCCTAGAGCATGTTGCAATATCAGTAATCGCTGATGTTCGGCAGAACAGCGCAGCGTTTGCCATCATGCGGTGATCTGAGCAGCGATCGCGATCGTCGGTCAAGCGCTACCGGTTGCGGGCATGTATGCCGACGACAGTTATTCAAACGGCACGCCAATCGAAGTCGCGGATGACGGCACATTCTTTGCTCGTTCAGAATCAACATCAGGTCGCCATTAAAATCTTGACTATCCTTTGCAATTTTTTGCTGGCGATGTAATCTTTACCCGTAAACGTCGATATCACCGATTGCGGTTTGTATCTGAAAGGGGAGCGTATTCATGTCCATTACCATCGCACATACTCGTCGCGTTTATGATATCGATAAGGTCCAGGGCGCATTAGGCCGCGTCAAGGAGCGCTCCCCCGATCTGAAGGCATTCTATGAACAGATGCTGGAGACAGGCGCGGAACGTTTCGTTACCAAGCCGTCGTCCACCGGAGCGCTGGACCCGCTTTACGAGGAATGTCCGAATTTCTCCGAAGTGCTTGACGATTTGAGCCGCTATCTGGGCCTTGCCCTTGCAGGTGATGGCGGATTCAATGTGATGCCGGTGCTGATACTGGGTGATCCGGGAATCGGAAAGACCCATTTCGGCAAGCGCTTGTCACACGCATTCGAAACGGAATTCGAGTTCATCAGCATGAATGCGCTGTCCGCCGGCTTTGTGATTACCGGGAGTTCGGCCAGCTGGAAGGGGGCCAAATGTGGCAAAGTGGCCGAACGCCTGGTACATGGACAATATGCGAACCCCGTTATCCTGCTCGATGAAGTGGAAAAAGCCTCCGGTTCCACGCAAAGCGATCCGATGGCCGCGCTTTATCAATTGCTTGAACCGGAAACTTCATGTCATTTTCATGACGAGTTCATCGACCTGGACATTGATGCGAGCCAGATATTCTGGGTGCTGACCGCGAACAGCCTGGAAGGAATTCCAGAGCCGCTGCTCAACCGGATGGCCGTATACGAAGTACCGAAACCGACACAGGAGCAGAATGCCGGCATCGCGCAGCGCATGTACGCAGGGCTCTTGAGTGAGCTCAAGCTGAAAGCGTTCGAACCGGCTCTCACCGACGACGTGCTGGAGCGGATGGCGACCATTTCTCCGAGGGAAATGCGGAAAACATTGCTGGACGGGCTCGGCTTCGCAGTTGCCGCGCGTCGCGATCAAGTGCTGCCTGAAGACATCAATATCCGTGCATCTAGCGGCAAGCGAAAAATCGGTTTCTGAGTGCTGGAAAATCTCGGCGGAAGCATCGAGCGACATCAAGCCAATGCCGGGTGGCTCGGAGGCATCGGGTTCTGTTTCCCGGGTTCTATCAGCTAAGCCGCCGATCCGTAATTTCCGGTCCGTCCGGCGACGCTGGCAACCGTTGCTACCAGTTCGGACGGTTCAACCGGCTTGGATATATGTGCAAGAAAGCCTGCATGCAACGCGCGCGTTCTATCTTCGGAGCGCGCAAAGGCGGTGAGCGCGATCGCTGCCACATTGCCGCCGGTGGCTTTCTCAAGTGTGCGAATGCGCCCGAGAAGTTCGAATCCATCGACATCGGGCATGCCGATATCGCTTATCAGAACATGCGGCTTTTCACGGTCGATCAGCAGCAGGGTTTCAACTGCGGTACCAGCCGTTATTACCTCCGCATCGCAATCCGCCAAAACCCGCCTTACCAGATCGCGCGCATCGACTTCGTCGTCCACCACCAGGATCTTGAGTCCGGAGAGATCGACGGTTTTAAAATCTGTCAAAACCGCAGTCGGTGTTTTTGGATGCTGGCGCGTTTCGCTGCCCGCACTTCTTTGCACCGCATTGAGCGGAAATTGCAGCGTGAAAGTCGTGCCTTTGCCCTCGCCACCGCTTTTTACCTGCACCGTCCCGCCATGCAGCTCCACCAGGTTTTTCACGATCGACAATCCGAGACCGAGACCGCCATATCGGCGTGTGGTTGACGCATCCGCCTGCCGGAAGCGTTCAAACACATGTGCAACAAACTCCGGTTTGATGCCGACGCCTGTGTCGGACACGCTGATCTCGATATGGGAATTCACTCGTTGCAACAGCACCTGTATCTTCCCGTTTTTTTCGGTGAACTTGATTGCATTGGATACGAGGTTCCAGACAATCTGCTGGAGCCGGCTCGGATCGCCGGAAACAGGGCCCGCATCGGGGTCAAGCAATTTTTCGAGACGAATACCTTTTGCATCGGCTGCAGGCCGCAAGGTTTCCAGCGCTGCTTCGATGACGGAAATCGGTTCCACCGGCTGAATATCGAGACGCACCTTTCCAGAAGTAATGCGGCTCATGTCAAGGAGGTCTTCGATAAGCTGCGATTGTATGCGTGCGTTTCTCTCGATGGTATCGAGGCCTTTATGAAGATCTCCCGGATCGCGCACGCCATGGCGCAAGACCTGGGCCCAGCCCAGAATGGAACTGAGGGGTGTCCTTAGTTCATGCGATAGCGTGGCAAGGAATTCGTCTTTCATCTCGCTCATCCGCACCGCTTCAGCACGCGCCGATCGCTCGTTATCCAGGAGTTGCTTGCGTTCTTCGGCCGACTTTTGCGCAGCCTCGTAAAGCCTCGCATTGTCGATCGCTACCGCGCTTTGCGCAGCTACGCCGACGATAAGTCGTTCGGTGCGTTCAGTGAACATTCCAGGTTCCGGATGGCCGAAAAAAAGCCCGCCGATCACCTCGCCGGAACGTGAAATGACTGGAACGGCAAGATAACTGCGCACCGGCAGATGACCTGGCGGCATGCCGTGATGCGGCGCCATCTTTCCGTAACGAGGATCTTTCTGAACGTCATCGCATCGAACCGGACCTTCGCCCCGGAAGGTCGGACCGAAGATGGAGGTGGCGCGAGGATGTCCGAATTGTTCGAACGCTTCGCGCGGCGCGCCCGAAAGCGTATAAAGCATGAGCGCATTGCCATTGCGGTCGGTTCGGTTGTAGAAAAAAGCGCCGAATTTCGCGTCGCTCAATTGCGTCGCCGCATCTGTGATCGATTGCAAAAGTGCTTCCAGGTCGAGCTTGGAAGCCAACGCCACGCCGGTCCGGTTCAGCAGTTCAAGAATTCGGCTTTCATCGCGCAATGCTTCCTCCGCATTGCGTCGTTCCGTGATATCTCTGAAGCTCCAGACTCTACCGGCCTTTTGCCCGTTGACGACCTGAATTTTTGTAAAGCGCTCGATGACTCTTCCATCGAGCAATTCCAGTACTTCAAAGCTTTCTGCCGGTGAAGACGCGTAGATTCTTTCGATTTCCTTCCGAAATTGTTCTGGATGGGCGAATTGCCGGGAAACGAAGGCCTGCAGCTTGCCGTGCTCGTTCGCGCTTATGAGCTCGGACGGAATCCGCCACATTTCCAGGTATTTTTCGTTGTAGTGAGTTATTTTTCCACTGTCGTCGGTGACCACGATTCCATCGTTTGTCGATTCCAGTGTTGCGCGCATCAATGAAAGCGAGTGTGCGAGCTCAGCGGATTTCAGCTCCAGCGCTTCCTTGGCCCGAATCAGTTCCTCCTCAGCCCGCTGACGAGCGGCAAGAATGCTCTTTGCGTTCTGTATCGCGACTGACCGCAGCAAACTTTCTTCGTCATCGTAACTCGGCACTAGCGGCCTCCGATGATTTCTGCAGCCATCGCTGTTCCGCGCACGCGGGCGTGAATTTTTTCAAACGCCACCTCGCGGGTGGTCGATGTGTCATCGCAGAATGGTGAAAATCCGCAGTCGTCGGTCGTACCAAGCTGCGCGGCCGGAATATATTGAGCTGCTTCCAGAACACGCTCGCAGACCTCTTCGGCGGTTTCGATATGCGGATTGATCGGCGCGACTACGCCAACGAAAACCCGCTGGTCCGGTTTCATGTATTCGCGGATGATTCTCAAAACATGAGCGCGGTCTTTTTCACCAGCCAGCGCAATATAAAAATTTCCCGCCTTTAGCTCGAACAAGCTGGGCAGAAGTTCGGCGTAATCGACGTTCGCGCTGTGGGTAGAATCTCGATCACTGCCAGGGCAGGTATGGACGCCGATGCGCTGACGATCGTCGGCGGAGAATCGGGACAGCGCCAGATTGTTCAAGTCGATGAAGCTGTTGAGAAGAGCGCCCGTGGGGTCGATCTTCATTGCGAGCCGGCCTTCAGTGAAATCGATCTGGACTTTGTGCGCGCCCTTTTGCAGGCAATTCCGAATCTCTGATTCGTGCTCACGCAGCAGATCGTCGATGAACTGTTCCCGCGAATATCCCTGGATGCCTTCAGCCGGATACATCAAGCTCATGGCCGAAGGCGAAATCACCGCTTGCTTCACCGGCACTTTGGCATAGCGCATCGCCACTTCCAGATAGCTGTCCGCATATCGCTTGTAACGGAACGGACCTTCGGTCAATCTGGGCATCCGACGGATATGGCCCGCTTCAAATGGAATCTTGAATCCATCCGGTGCCGTGTTGGGAAGACCGTGCACGCAATAAGTCCAGAAATTGTGGTATTTCCTTTGTTCACCGTCGGTAATTACCGGCGAGCCCGTTGCCTCGAATCGCGCAATGGTGTCCCGGATTGCGTCTTCATACATTGTATTTAGGCCCGGATCCTCGCTATCGCCGTGTGCGACAGCCTCGATCAGGTGGAGAGGTCTTGGAATGCTTCCGATCGGTTCTGTTGGTATGTGCATAAGTGTTGTTTGCCAATGGTCGGTGTTTGGTCGACCGAGGTCACTATTCGGTAAAAACGATGCGGCATATGCATGGCATGAAATTTATTCTAACTCACATGGGCCGCCGCTGAAGCGCCCGTAACCGCCAACCCAGGTAGACACCTGCTGCCATGACGGCACAGCTGGCAGCAAACGCTGTTCTGAAACCGCCCGCATGTTCGATCAGGAATCCTGCGGCGGCCGGTCCCATGAATTGCCCGATCGCATAGAACAGCGTTACATAGCTCATGGCGAGCGGGGCCTGGGCTGGTTTCACATGTTCGGCGGATGCTGCGAGCACCGACGTAAACATGCCCGACATCGTGCAGCCGACAATAATGTAGTGTGCTGCAAAGCCGGGCAGTGTCGGCCAGATAACCGGAATCAGGGTGCCCAATAACGTTAACGACACTGAAGCCACAAGACTGGAACCGCGGCCGAATCGGTCGGACAGCCACCCCCAGCACGGGCTCGAAAAAATCGACAACACGCCTGAGAGCGCAGCCAATTGTCCGGCGGTTAATGCAGCGACCCCATATTCGAGAGCGAAGCTGTACATGAAAATCACCTGAGCGATGTAGGTGATTCCTATCACGCCATACAGCAGGCCCACGGTAATGACGTGCCGATTCCGGTAAACCGATATTTTGTCGACCGAAGCGGGCACTCCATTTGGCGGATTGATGTGATTGGGGGGATTGCGCAGGAACAGGAAAACGGCTGCGGCTGTCAGCGCGCTGATTCCGGCGAATACGCCCCAGGTCAGCCGCCATCCGTCAGCGCCATGGTTCGCGCTCAAATAAGGGACCAGCGTCCCCGCGCCGAGTATGCCGATGCCAACGCCGCTGTTCGCCATCCCGATCACCGCGCCGCGCTTTTCGGGAAACCAGCTGGCAAGCAGCGATATCGCGGGCGTGTATCCGAAAGCGGTACCGAATCCCAGCAGCGCCATCAGTGCCATCAGCACGAGGTAGTTCGACGCGAGACTCAAGCCGATGAAACCGAATGTCGTCAGCCCTAATCCTATCAACACTGCCGCACGGCCGCCCCGGCGCGATGCATATACGCCTGCGAACATCACGAGGCACAGGTAGCCGAGCGCACAGACAGTCCCAAGAGTGCCTGCCTGCTGATAGCTGAGTCCGAGATCTTCGCGCATGAATGGCAGGATCAGCCCGTACGCTACTCGCGCAAGCACAACGACAACCAGGGTGACCAGCATGCCCGCTCCGACCATGGCCCATGCGGGTGGATGCTTGAACATGCTCATGGGGAGTCCTTAAGAATTTGCTCGTTGTGCGGGACCGACCGGGAAAGTTTTTGCATTCGCATCGTTCGCGGTCGGCTAGAAACCGCAATTATCCACGAGAAAATGTTGTCCGGCGCGGACGAACATATTCGGCTGAAAGCCACCGCAATCGATGAAACAGTATTTCCATTTGGCCGACGGGCTTGAAAGAACCGGATGCGCACTCCGGTTGTCGTAGCCAAAGTAAGCATGCGTCGGGATCCGATTCGCAATTCCTCCGCTAACTCGCTGTTTTGTTGGTAAAATCAAGTACTTATATTATTTTTTTAGGGCTCGTATGCTGTACCCGGAACTGTTTAAATCGCTTGAGCAAGTTCGATGGGACATGGAAAAGGATATTCCGTGGGACCAGTTCGACACTTCCAAGCTAACTGATGAACAAGCAAAAACCATCAAGATGAACGCGATCACCGAGTGGTCTGCGTTGCCTGCGACCGAGATGTTTCTGCGTGATAACCGGGGCGACAGCGATTTTTGCGCTTTCATGTCGGTCTGGTTTTTTGAAGAGCAAAAACATTCGCTGGTATTGATGGAATACCTGCGTCGCTTCCGTCCGGATCTGGTGCCGACCGAGGAAGAATTGCATAACGTCCGTTTTGAATTCGACCCCGCTCCTGCGCTGGAAACGCTGATGATGCATTTTTGCGGCGAAATCCGGTTGAACCATTGGTATCGCTGTGCTTCGGAATGGCATACCGAACCTGTGATCAAGCAAATCTACAAAATCATCAGCCAGGACGAAGCGCGTCACGGCGGTGCCTATTTGCGCTATATGAAAAAGGCCCTGGTGGAAGTCGGTGATTCAGCGCGAGTTGCCTTTGCCAAAATCGGAGTTCTGATGGCCTCGGCGCGCCGGACGGAAAAGCCCTTGCATCCAACTAATTTGCACGTCAACCAGTCGTTGTTTCCAAACGATACCGTGCAGAGCCGGCTGCCCGACCCGGAATGGCTGGAGGCGTGGCTCGACAATCAGATCAAGTTCGACGGCGAATGGGAAAAGAAAGTGGTCTCTCGCATTCTGCATAACATGTCGCTGCTGTTCGATCGTACATTCAACACGGTGCAGGAGTTGAACCGGTATCGCAAGGAAATCATCGGCAGGATGGCGCCGCCACTGGCGGGCCAACCCGCATAGGATGTTCGTCTCGGTCCGATCCATGTAACCTGAAGCCGCAAGCATCCTCTTGCGGCTTTTTTAATCCATCATGCTCAACTTTGAAAAGAAATTTTGCACACCGGACGAACTCTCCGTCCGAGTCGCTCAGTTGCCCAAGCCGGTCGTAATGACCAATGGCGTGTTCGACATCCTGCATCGCGGCCATGTGACTTATCTGGCGCAGGCGCGTGCGTTGGGCGCGTCGCTGGTAATTGCCGTCAATACCGACGCGTCGGTGAAAAGGCTGGGCAAGGGCGATGATCGGCCGTTGAACAGTTGCGAAGACCGGATGGCGCTTTTGGCGGCGCTCGAATCGGTCAGCCTGGTAGTACCGTTTGACGAAAACACTGCACTCGAAGCCGTGCGATGTGCGAAACCCGAGATCTATGCAAAAGGCGGCGATTACGACATGTCGGCAATTCCGGAAGGGCAGGCCGTCACCGCGTATGGCGGTCGAGCCGTAGCAATCGATTTCCAGCATGACCGATCAACGACCAAGCTGCTGTCGAAAGTCAGGAAAACCTGATTTTCTGTCCGATACTCAATCTGCGACAGTGTGCCGGATACATCGAAATAAAGCGTCAGCATGGATCATGTACCGTTAATTGAGGTCACGCGTGGCGATGATGTCGAATCGATTCATTACGGTTCGGTCGCGGTGGTCGATACACGCGGCCAGCTACTATTCCATGCCGGAAACCCGAACTTCCTGACTTTCACGCGATCCACCATCAAGCCGTTCCAGGCTGCGCCGTTTTTACAGGCAGGCGGGCAATCCGGATTCGATTTGACGCCAAAGGAGTTGGCACTGCTGTGCGCCAGCCATTCCGGCGAAGCAATGCACATCGATGGCGTGCAATCAATACTGAAAAAGGCAGGCTGCACCGAACATCATTTGCGTTGCGGCTGTCACGTCCCCTTAGTGTATGCCGCCACCGAGGCGATACCACCGGCCGGTCAAGTCTGGAATCAGTTGCACCACAATTGCAGTGGCAAGCATGCCGGTTTTCTGGCGTATTGCGTACAGCGTGGCGATCCTCTTGATACTTATCTCGATCCCGCGCACCCGGTGCAGAAGGCGGTAAGAGCCAGCGTTGCTCATTTTGCCGGTATCGCCGAGTCCGAGTTGCGCATGGGTATAGACGGTTGCTCGGCACCGAACTATGCCGTGCCGCTGTCGCGGCTGGCGCTGGCCTATGCGCGTCTGGCGCAGGGTAACGGCGATGCGTTATATGGCGGCGCATCGAACGATCTTTATCAGGCAATGACAACGTATCCGGAATTGGTTTCCGGAACCGGGCGCAGCGACCTTGCCTTCATGCAGGCGGCACCGGGCGACTGGGTTGCCAAGGTCGGCGCCGAGGGCGTGCAGGTCATCGGTATTCGTTCCGCCGGTATGGGAATCGCGGTCAAGGTTGCGGATGGCAGCCAGCGCGCGCTATATACGGCGACAATCTCGGTGTTGCAGCAGCTCGGATTGATTCAATCGGCCGAGGCATCGCCACTCGCACAATGGGTCAGGCCGCAATTGAAAAATTTTGCCGGCGTTCGAACCGGTGAAGTGCGTGCCATCGTAAAGCTCGTAAAATCAAGTTAGATTCAGGAACGGGGACTCAGTACTGAATCGGCATATGAGCCGGCGCGTTGCGTGACTGGGGATTGTTTGCGTATGCGACACGGTGGAAAGAAATCCAGTCCGGATAGCCCGCATCTGATGCGTGTACTCGATATACGGGCATATTGCCGGTCACGTCGGCGTCGATACGACGGGGCGAATCAAGATAATTGAAAAATATGACAGCCTGTATCGAATCCCATCGATTATTTGGAATGATGATTCATCTTTTCGGGGGCGGTTTTCGTGTCTGCGCCCTTGACGACAGCGAAAACGTCGACATCACCCGATTTTTCAAAAGTCAGTGTTAGCGGAATCTTCTCACCGGGCATCAGCGGTTTCTTTATTCCGATCAGCATGATGTGATATCCGCCGCCCGGTTTCATGGTGACGGTGGCGGAAGATTTGATTTCAATATTCGGCACTTCCCGCATTCGCATGATGTCGCCATCCATTGACATCGTATGGATTTCAGCGGACTTGGCAGCCGGAGATGCGATCGAAACAAGCTTGTCCGTATCCTTGCCTTTATTCTCTAATGTCAAATACGCCCCAGCTGAAGTTTGGCCAGGCACTGTCGGGCGTGCGTACGGATGATCGATGCGAATGCCGCCAACCTTAAAATCATGCGCCTGGAGCGAGGTGCTGATCACGAGCGCAGCAGCAGAAATTACGAGAGATCGAAGATGCATAGGAAATCGGGGAAAAGAGAGTTTAAAAAGCAAGGCAGTCCAGGCTTGGCAACGGAAATTTTCACGTCCGATGTTACGCGATAAAGATTGCTTGTCATGCCGATCTCATTCGACCGCGCCAGGCATTGATGCAAGCACTTCAAGTGCGATGATTATATCAATTCGGTCAATTGCGTCGGGCTTTTGAATTGCTCCGCAATCTTGCCACGGAATTCAGGAATGATATTTTATCGCGGCTTCGGGATTATGCGCCTCCGTCGAAACCGTTCTGGCGCCACGCTTCATACACGACTACTGCAACCGTATTCGACAGATTCAGGCTGCGATTATCCGGCCGCATTGGCAGTCGTATGCGTTGCGACGACGGGAATGATTCTCGTAGCGGCGGGGCCAGTCCCTTGGTTTCCGATCCGAACACGAATATATCTCCTGGATGGAATGCCATCCCGGCAAACGGAGTCGATCCGTGAGTGGTCAGCGCGAACATCCGTTTTGGATCGGGGGCAACGGTTGCAAGAAAATCCGTCCAGCTCCGATGTACTTTCATGTTCGCGTAGTCGTGATAATCAAGTCCGGCGCGCCGCATCTTTGCGTCATCCAATGGAAAACCCAGCGGCTCGACCAGATGCAGTTGTGCGCCGGTATTGGCGCATAACCTGATGATGTTGCCAGTGTTGGGCGGAATCTCCGGTTCAACCAGTACGACGTGAAACAAGTGCTTTCTCCCTGTGTCGATTCGAAATTCGCTTCAAAATTCTATTTCTGCAAGGTGCGCGCGAAAACGAAATTCGTGACGCGTGACGCGCCGAAGCGCTTCAATGTGGCGGCCAATTCATTCAGTGTTTCACCCGTGGTAATCACATCGTCGACCACGCCGATGTGCTGGCCCTGAATGCGTGCAGCTGCATCGTGAGGAACGACGAAGGCATTTCGAATGTTTTTGTGGCGCTCATCCGGATGGAGCAGCGATTGTGCCTGCGTATCGCGAAGTCTCGCGATCAGCGACTGATCAAGCACAATCCCGAGCGCACGCGAAAAAGGTTTTGCAATTTCCAATGCCTGATTGAAACCGCGGTCGGCAAGGCGTTGTGGTCCGAGCGGCACCGCGGTCAGCCGTGCCGGTAGCGGTAATTGCCGTTCATTCAGCAAGGCATCACGCAGGTTTTGCGCGAATAGCGGCGCCAATGCCAATTGATTTCCGAACTTGAGGGCGAGTACCAACCGATCGATCGGTGGTGCATAGTCCGAGGCTACGATCGTGGCGTCATACGCGGGTGGCTGATTCAAGCACTCGCCGCATTTCGTTGCGCCATGCAAAGGCGCGGCAGGCAACGGAAGTGCGCACTGCTGGCAACGGACTTTAATCCGGGTGAAAAACTGTATCCGGCATACGCTGCAAACCGTGTCGCGATCGGTAATGCCGCATACCGCACAGGAAGACGGTATCGCAAACGGCAAGCGTGCGATTAATTGTCTCGACCAGTGGCGCAGGGAGTAATTCACGGAGCAACAAAGCCTTCAAGCGTGTAAACTAAAACCGATTATCGCATTTCATTTCAATAATTTTCCGTGTCTCAGCCAACCCCTTCCTCCGAGGCGCAATCCAGTGCGCCAATCGACTTGCGTCGCGTTCGTAAATTATTCGCTTTGCCAGAGCGTGTGGCGGACTCCGCGTTTTTGCGGCGCGAGGTGGCGGCGCGCATGCACGAGCGCCTCGCGCTAATTAAAATTGCACCACAGCGCATACTGGAGGCAGGTTGCGGAGACGGCGCAGATTTTTCGGCGTTGCAATCTCGTTTTCCGACTGCGCATTTGGTCGGCATTGACGCATCGGAAGCCATGCTGCGGGCAGCCCGGGGCCGGCAGGCCGCCGCGCGCTCATCAATCGATCGCCTGTTGACAAAGTGGTTGCCCGGCAAGTCGACCTCGTCGGCGAGCGCCGGCCTTTCATGCAGCGATTTTGCGCGCTTGCCGCTTGCCCGCGACTGCGCTGATCTAGTGTGGTCCAATCTTGCGTTGCACTGGCATCCGCAACCCGACTATGTTTTCGCGGAATGGCGTCGCGTGCTGAAAGTGGATGGCTTGCTGATGTTCTCGTGTTTTGGTCCGGACACCTTCAAGGAACTAAGAACCGCGTTTGCAGCAGTCGACGGCATTCCGCATGTGCTCCCGTTTGTGGACATGCACGACTTTGGCGATATGCTGGTAAACGCTGGTTTTGCCACGCCGGTCATGGATATGGAAACAATTACCGTGACGTACGATTCTGCCGCAAAGCTGATTTCCGACGTGCGCGCGTGGGGCGGCAATCCTCTTGCTAACAAGCGGCGTGGCCTGCTTGGAAGCGCCGCGTGGAAACAAATCATGCATCTTCTCGAAAAAAACAGAAATTCCGACGGCAGAATTCCGCTGACGTTTGAAGTCGTCTACGGGCATGCCTTCCGGCCTGCTCCGCGAAAGACCGCCAGCGGTGAGGCAATCATCCGGTTGGACCTGAACAGAAAATAACCTGTACCTGCAGCATGGTTTATTTGATTCGACATGCAAAACGCAAGTAGTAGTCAAAGTGCCAATGGGCGATTACTCATATCGTCGTCCAACTCTTCGGCACAAGGCGCACGAGCGCGCCCGCGCCCGTTATTCCTCTTGATAAAAAGTGTGCTTTCGACATATACTTCTTTGGTTTTACGCGGTGTGTGTATTCTCCGATTTGCTGGTTCGGGTGATGCGTGATGTGCAGTCGCGAATGGGTCTTGAAGCGCAATTGCTCGATTTCACCGAGGCAACTGGTAGTCGTTTACCTGGCCTTGTGTGCTGTCTCAATGCTCGTTGCGGTATTTTTCACATTGCAAGGCGCCTGGTATGTACTCGGCTTCGCAATTCTGGAAATGTTGGGCCTGGGCCTGGCCTTTTTTCAGTTTGCGCGCCATGCGACCGACCGTGAACATATCGCATTGATCGATAATTATCTTTTGGTAGAGCTGATCCAGGCGGAACACTCTCGACAATTCAGGCTGGACCCGCGCTGGACGTGCGTCGAGCCGCCTGATGCGCAGCACGAGCTGATTACTCTGGAATCTCGTGGAATGCGAGTAGAAGTGGGCCGGTTTTTGATGGACAGGAAGCGACGCGACTTTGCGCGCGAACTCAAGCAAGAGTTGCAGCGTGCAGTGATGAGTGGTAGTCAGGCAGGATTTTAATTTTGGGCTTTTGAGGAAATCATGAAATATGCGAAGCGCCTTCAATCGTTGATGCTCGGTGCATTGCTGGTGACGGTCGGTATGCCGTCATGGGCAGTCGTCGATAGCCAGGGTGGTCCGGCCGTGCGTCAACTCAACCTTCAGCAGCCTGTTACGCAAATTGCGGCTGATATCTATCAGTTGCACAACTGGATGCTCGGCATTTGCCTGGCTATCTTTATTGCGGTTTTCGGGGTCATGTTTTATTCGATTCTCAAGCACCGCAAATCGCTGGGTCACAAAGCCGCAAGTTTCCATGAGAGTACTGCGGTCGAAATCGGCTGGACGGTGGTTCCGTTCGTGATCATCATCCTGATGGCGCTTCCGGCTACCAAAACCGTCGTTGCCATGAAGGATACGTCCAATGCGGACATCACCATCAAGGCGACCGGCATGCAGTGGAAATGGGGTTACGATTACCTCAAGGGCGATGGTGAAGGCATTTCCTTCCTGTCCAATCTTTCCACGCCGCGCGAACAGATCGTCGACTCGTCCGTGGTCAAGAACGATAACTACCTGATTGAAGTCGACAACCCCGTCGTCGTGCCGGTCAACAAGAAAATCCGTATTGTTACTACAGCCAACGACGTCATTCACGCGTGGATGATTCCGGCATTCGGCGTCAAGCAGGATGCGATTCCGGGATTTGTGCGCGATGCCTGGTTCCGGGCGGAAAAAATCGGCACTTATCGCGGCCAATGCGCAGAGCTGTGCGGCAAAGAGCACGCGTTCATGCCTATCGTCGTCAATGTGGTCAGCGACGAGGATTACAAGACCTGGGTCGCGACCAAAAAGAAAGAGATGGCCGCCAATGCCGATGATCCTTCCAAGACCTGGACTATCGACGAATTGAAGCAGCGCGGTGAGAAAGTTTACGCGGCAAATTGCGTAGCCTGTCACCAGGCAACCGGCAAAGGCATTCCAGGCGCCTTCCCTGCGCTGGATGGTTCGGCGGTAGTGAACGGTCCTCGTGCCGAGCAGATCAACATTGTCTTGAATGGAAAAAATGCGATGCCTGCGTTCAAGTCCACTCTATCCGATACGGACATTGCTGCGGTTATCACCTATACCCGCAACAACTGGTCCAACAAGGCACAGGAAAACATTGTTCAACCGGCTGAAGTTCAGGCTGCGCGCAAGTAATTGAATTAGGAGATTGAGATGAGCACTACCGCAGTCGATCACGCACACGATCACTCTCACGACGCGCACGGCCACGATCACGGGCATCCGCATGGCTGGCGTCGTTGGCTTTACGCGACCAACCACAAAGACATCGGTACCCTGTACCTGTGGTTCTCATTCACCATGCTGCTGTCGGGCGGTGTCTTGGCGCTAGGCATTCGCGCCGAATTGTTCCAGCCCGGTTTGCAGTTGTTCGTGCCGGAGTTCTTCAACCAGTTGACGACCATGCACGGTCTCATCATGGTGTTCGGTGCGGTCATGCCCGCCTTCGTCGGTTTTGCGAACTGGATGATCCCGTTGCAGATCGGCGCGTCCGACATGGCGTTCGCCCGCATGAACAATTTCTCGTTCTGGCTGCTGCCACCGGCTGCACTGCTGCTGGTAGGTTCCTTCCTGGTTCCTGGCGGCGCCACTGCGGCGGGCTGGACGTTATACGCACCGCTGTCGGCCCAAATGGGTCCCGGCATGGATATGGCGATTTTTGCACTGCATATCATGGGTGCGTCGTCGATCATGGGCTCGATCAACATCATCACCACGATCCTGAACATGCGTGCCCCCGGCATGACGCTGATGAAGATGCCGATGTTTTGCTGGACCTGGCTGATCACCGCTTATTTGCTGATCGCCGTCATGCCGGTTCTGGCAGGCGCAATCACGATGACGTTGACGGACCGTCATTTCGGTACCTCGTTCTTTAATGCCGCCGGCGGCGGCGATCCGGTGATGTACCAGCATATTTTCTGGTTCTTCGGTCATCCCGAGGTGTACATCATGATTTTGCCGGCATTCGGCATCGTCTCCCAGATCATTCCGGCGTTTGCACGCAAGACACTGTTCGGTTATGCATCGATGGTTTATGCAACCGCATCGATCGCAATTCTGTCGTTCATCGTCTGGGCGCACCACATGTTTACCACCGGCATGCCGGTGACAGGGCAGCTGTTTTTCATGTACGCGACCATGCTGATTGCAGTGCCGACCGGCGTGAAGATTTTCAACTGGCTGGCAACCATGTGGCGCGGTTCCATGACATTTGAAACACCGATGCTGTTTGCGATCGGCTTCATTTTCGTGTTCACCATGGGCGGCTTCACCGGTCTGATTCTGGCCGTGGCGCCGATCGATATCCAGGTGCAGGATACCTATTACGTGGTGGCGCATTTCCATTATGTGCTGGTGGCTGGTTCGTTGTTTGCGTTGTTTGCCGGTTTCTATTACTGGGGACCGAAGTGGACCGGTTTCATGTACAACGAAACCCGCGGCAAGATCCACTTCTGGAATTCGCTGATCTGGTTCAACGTGACTTTCTTTCCGATGCACTTTCTCGGATTGGCCGGCATGCCGCGTCGTTATGCCGACTATCCGGCACAGTTCACCGATTTCAATGTGGTGGCGTCGATCGGTGCACTGGGTTTCGGATTGAGCCAGGTGTATTTCCTGTTCGCAGTTATCCTGCCGTCGATCAGGGGCGGTGAAAAAGCCGGCGACAAGCCTTGGGAAGGCGCCGAGGGTCTGGAGTGGACAGTACCGAGCCCGGCACCATTCCATACGTTCGAAGTGCCGCCTACAGTGAAATGATGACAGGCCGGCAGCTGCCGGCCTGCTGATTGAAGTCTTATGCCTGATCAAAAAAAACCGGATAACCGCAGGACTGCCTGGATACTGGTATTCCTCGCACTGACGTTCTTTGCCGGTATTTTTGTCAAGCGAATCTGGTTCGGTTGAGATGCAAAAACAAGATCAAGGCGGAAGCGCGGCACGCAAGCTGAACGCGCAGATGCTGGGAAAGCTGGTGGTGGTGGCGGTATTGATGTTTGGTTTCGGCTATGCATTGATTCCGCTGTACCAAAAGATCTGTGAAATTACCGGTATCAATATTCTTACGCCGCAGGATGCGCTGGTGGAGGGAATAGGAAATACGCAAATCGACAAGAGCCGCACCATTACGGTGGAATTCGATGCGAATTCGCAGGGGCCGTGGCGTTTTCGCCCGACGGTTCGCAGTGTTGAAATACATCCGGGCGAGATGACTCAGGTGGTATACGAAGTCGTGAACACCCAGGCACGCAGCATTGATGGACAAGCGATTCCGAGTTATGCGCCGCAACAGGTGGCCGCGCATTTCAAAAAGGTTGAATGTTTCTGCTTTCAGCAGCAGACGCTCGGTCCCAATGAAGCGAAGCAGATGCCTGTAGTATTTTTTATCGATCCGTCCCTGCCGAAAGATGTGAAGACGATCACGCTGTCATACACTTTTTTCGAAATCGGCGGCCCCGGTAAGACGGCAAGCTAGGAACATATGTCGAGACAGGATGGCGAAAAGCCCGCGCAGCGCAAAGCTTCATTCGGTGCGACGGTGAAAGCGATATTGTGGGCATTCTTCGGCGTTAGAAAAAAGCGCGATTACGAGAAGGATGCGGCGCAACTGAATCCGGTACATGTGATTATCGCCGGCCTCATCGGAGCCATAATTTTTATTGCTGTTCTGGTGACAATTGTAAAGATCGTCGTTGCGCAATAAGTGGCAACAGGTAGTTTGATATTCGTAATTTGCTGAATCGTTGAGTGTTATAGATAAGAGACTGAGTCTGAACGCTCAACCCCTCACCCCGACCCTCTCCCAGAGGGAGAGGGTGAGAACCGACATAATTTGCTACGCAAACTATGTGAAACTCGATAAGCTTGAACCTTGGAGAAGATGGAGATGAGTTCTCAACAACACGCTAACGCGCCTTATTACTTTGTACCGGGCCCGTCCAGATGGCCGGTATTGGCAGGGGCGTCGCTGCTCCTGACGATGGCCGGTGCATCGGCATGGGTAAACGACATCGCCTGGGGGCCTTATGCGAATATCGCCGGCATCCTGGCTTTCATCGTCGTGTTGTACAACTGGTTCGGCGATTCGATCGCCGAGTCGGAAGGCGGCATGTATAACGCGCGGATCGACACGTCGTACCGCTGGAGCATGAGCTGGTTCATCTTTTCGGAGGTGATGTTTTTCGCGGCATTCTTCGGTGCTCTGTTTTATGCGCGCGCGATTACCTTGCCTTGGCTTGCCGATCTTGACCACAAGATATTGTGGCCC
>JAKFFO010000081.1:0-20398 GCA_036675035.1 Oxalobacteraceae bacterium | reverse complement strand
AACTCTTTCGTCATGCTTATCTCTGCGATAAGCGGCCATCACAACCATAGCAATCGCCAGGAGCCAATATGTCACGCGTTAACCTCGATATCAGCAAAACTTCCACTCAAAGCCGGGAATTGATGACCCAAATTCACAATGTGTTCGGCGCCTCACCAAATATGTTCAAGGCGGCGGCGAACTCGCCTGCCGCACTAACGAGCATGTGGGGCGCATTCGGCGCGTTGGGCCGCGGCGTCATCCCGGCGGTGCTCGGGGAAAAAATCGCCGTAGCCATCGCCAATCGCAATCGTTGCGAATATTGCCTTGCTGCCCATACCGTATTAGGCAAGGGAGCGGGCGCCACTGCGGAGGAAATGGCAGAGGCCCAGACTGGGCGGTCACAAGATCCACGGACTGCCGCCGCCATCACCTTCGCGCTCAAGGTGGTCAATGATCGTGCGCAGGTTGGCGAGACAGACATTGCGACCTTGCGTGCCGCAGGATTTGACGACGAGCATATCGTCGAGATCATGGCGCATGTCGCACTGAATCTCTTCACCAACTATGTCAATGTTGCGTTTGACATTCCGGTGGATTTTCCCAAGGTCGCGCTTAGACCTGCCGGCTGACCTGCTGCACCATTAGCCATGTGGCCGAGGCGGTATTCGCTTCGGCCACGTCGTCGTATCAACCGACTGTCTCGCGTACGAATACCAATAGCGCAATACGACGCCACATCGATCATTCCAGGCCTGAACAAGGACAACCATGACAATCATTTACCAGCCACTGCCGGAACTCCAGGTATCGGAGTGGCTTAACAGCAGCCAACCGGTACAACTTGCCGATCTGCGCGGGCGCGTCGTGCTGCTGCATGCATTCCAGATGCTTTGTCCGGGTTGCGTTTCGCACGGCATTCCGCAAGCGGTTCGGGTCCGTGATGCATTCGATGAAAACGAAGTGGCCGTCATTGGCCTGCATACGGTGTTTGAGCACCATGAGGTGATGACACCGGAAGCGCTGCGTGTCTTTGTGCATGAGTACCGGCTCCGGTTCCCGATTGGAATAGACCGGGCCGTGCGTGGCGACCCCATTCCGTCGACAATGCGTGCGCTTGCATTACGCGGCACGCCGAGCACGATATTGATCGACAAGTCGGGGCAGATCCGGATGCAGCAGCTGGGGCAGATCGACGACATGATTTTGGGTTGCATGATCGGCAAACTCATCGCGGAACCAGGTGGCGACAAGGTGCGGGAGGAAAATGCAACGCTGCCTGTCAGTATCGATTCACCCGACGCGGCTGATGGCTGCAGCGGAGGTTCGTGTCACATTGGCTGAATGCGCCATTCCCCCGAATAACTCCCGAATAGTTACCTGACTGTGACGGCGACATTGGCCTGCGCCAGATGCATTTTTCTGTAGTTGTCGATCAGGCGGTGATGCCGGTCGAGCCCTTCCAGTTTCATGCTGGTTGGCGTCAGGCCGACATAACGTCGACGCATTTTAATTGGCGCGATACTGGCACTCCCGCCATAAAAATCGCCAAACATGCCAAAAGTCGTCTCAAGGACTGAACTGGACCAGATTGCCGAATTCATTGCGCGGCACCCTGAAAGCATCAGGATTGAAGCGCTGTTCAATGCGCTTGGCGATAGCATGTCGCGCCGGACCTTGCAGCGCCGCCTGTCCGCCCTGGCCCAACAGGGAAGGGTTGTTGCGGAAGGCGAAGGACGGGCCGTCAAATATCGTATCGCGACAATAACGGCTTCCGCTGACGTTACGCTGGCCGCTTTACAAGCTCTAGGAACCGGCGAGGCGTATGTTCCCCTCTCCACCGAAGGCAAGACGATCAAGGCAATGATCCGCCAACCGATACATCAACGACGGCCGGTTGGTTATACCATCGCCTTTCTAGAAGCTTACCAACCCAACAAAACAGCCTACCTGCCTGACACCTTGCGCGATCAGTTGCACGCGCTCGGACGATCGCCTGCGGAACATGCCACTGCCGGCACCTTTGCGCGCGACATCATGAATCGGCTCCTGATCGACTTGTCATGGGCATCGTCGCAACTTGAAGGCAACACCTATACGCGGCTCGATACGCAGCGGTTAATCGAATTCGGCGAAGCGGCAGCTGGCAAGGATGCGCTGGAAACACAAATGATCCTCAATCACAAGGCGGCCATCGAGTATCTGGTGCGCGGCATGGATGGCGGCGGCGACAATGTCGGTATCAATACCGAAACCATCCTCGGCTTGCACGCATTTTTATCCGACGGTTTGCTGCAGGATCCGCAGGCTGTTGGACGCGTACGCACGCGTGCAGTGGAAGTCGGGGGCAGCGTCTACCGGCCAATTGCATTGCCGCAAAAACTCGAAGAATTATTCGGGATCGTCATCGACATGACATCGGAAATCGATGACCCATTCGAGCAGGCGTTTTTCCTGATGGTGCACCTGCCTTATCTGCAGCCCTTCCTGGATGTCAATAAACCCGTTTCACGCCTTGCCGCAAATATCCCGCTGATTCGCCACAATCTTTGCCCGTTGTCATTTATCGATGTACCACAGCAGGCTTACGTGGACGGCATGATCGCCGTATATGAACTCAATCGCATCGAATTGCTGCGCGATGTTTTCATATGGGCGTATGAACGCTCGTGCCAGCAATATGTCGCGGTACGTCAGCAACTCGTTCCGCCGGACACTTTCCGGTTGCGCTACCGCACCGAACTATCCGATGCCGTGCGCGCGATCATCCGGCGTGCGCAGCCGGTGAGTGAGGAGGCGATCAGAAACAGCATGCCGCCAACAATACTGGACGCCGATCGTAACCGCTTTGTCACGCTGGTCCTGGAAGAATTTAACGCACTGCATGCCGGGAACGCGATCAGATTTGGTCTGAGGCCGCTTGAGTTCGAGACATGGAGGAAGAAATATCAGGCGTAAGAAAGATCATGTGCCGTCATAACTGGCGTCACATGCATAACTGGGACAGACCCGAACACGTTCGGGTGCCTCAGTCTGTCCCCGTAACTAAGAATAACTAACTGTCCGTAGCTGCGACATTGGCCCGCGCCACATGCATCTTCCTGTAGCTGTCGATCAGGCGATGATGCCGATCGAGCCCCTCCAGCTTCATGCTGGTTGGCGTCAGGCCGAAGAAGCGCACGCTGCCGTCCACCGAGCCCAGCGCCGCGTCCATCCGCGCATTGCCATACATGCGGCGGAAATTGATCACGTAATCGCCAAGTTCCAGCTCGTCATCGAGCAGCACTTCAAGCACCACGTTCAAGGCCTGATAAAATAATCCGCGCTCGACCGTGTTGTCGTTGTACTGCAGGAAGGCGCCGACCAGCTCGTGCGCCTCCTCGAACTGCTGCAACGCGAGATGAATCAGCAGCTTCAACTCGAGAACGGTCAGCTGCCCCCACTCCGTATTCTCGTCAAATTCGATACCGATCAAGGTAGCTATGTCGCCGTGCTCATCCAGCTCATTGTTCTCCAGACGCTCAAGCAGGGCTTCCAGGCTGGCGTCGTCCAGGCGATGCAGGTTCAGGATATCGGCACGGAACAGCAGCGCCTTGTTGGTGTTATCCCAGACCAGATCTTCTACCGGATAAATCTCCGAATAGCCGGGCACCAGAATCCGGCAAGCAACGGCGCCCAACTGGTCATGCACCGCCATGTACACTTCTTTGCCCATGTCTTGAAGAATGGCGAGCAAGGTCGCGGCTTCGTCGGCATTGGAGTTTTCACCGTGGCCGGAAAAGTCCCACTCGACAAAATCGAAATCCGATTTCGCGCTGAAAAAGCGCCACGACACCACGCCGCTGGAATCGATGAAGTGTTCGACAAAGTTGTATGGCTCCGTCACGGCTTCACTGGCGAAGGTCGGCTGTGGTAAATCGTTCAGGCCTTCAAAACTGCGACCCTGCAGCAACTCCGTCAGGCTGCGTTCCAGCGCCACCTCGAAGCTTGGGTGCGCGCCGAAGGAGGCGAAGACACCGCCAGTTTTTGGATTCATCAAGGTGACGCACATCACCGGATAGGTCCCGCCCAGCGATGCGTCTTTCACCAGCACCGGAAAGCCCTGCTCTTCCAATCCCTGAATGCCGGCCAGAATGCCGGGGTATTTCGCCAATACGTCATGCGGCACATCAGGCAGTGCGATTTCGCCCTCCAGAATTTCGCGTTTTACCGCCCGTTCGAAAATCTCGGACAGGCATTGCACCTGCGCTTCCGCCAGCGTATTGCCGGCACTCATGCCATTGCTGACGTAAAGGTTTTCCACCAGGTTGGTCGGGAAGTACACCACTTCGCCGTCCGACTTCCGCACAAAGGGGAGCGAACAGATTCCGCGCTGCACATTGCCCGAGTTGGTATCGATCAGGTGCGAGCCACGTAACTCGCCATCTGGGTTGTAAATGGGCAAGCAGTATTCATCGAGAATTTCAGCCGGCAGCGCATCCTTAGGTCCAGGCTTGAACCAGCGTTCGTTCGGGTAATGCACGAACGCGGCGTTGGCGATATCTTCGCCCCAGAACGACCCGGCGTAGAAATGATTGTTATTGATCCGCTCGATATACTCGCCCAGCGCCGACGCCAGTGCGCTCTCCTTGGTCGCGCCCTTGCCGTTGGTAAAACACATCGGCGAGTGCGCATCGCGAATATGCAGCGACCACACGTTGGGAATGATGTTGCGCCACGACGCGATTTCAATCTTGATGCCCAGATCCGCCAGCACGCCAGACATGTTGGCGATGGTTTGCTCCAGCGGCAGATCCTTGCCGACGATATAGGTGTGGGCGCCGGAAGCCGCGCTCGAACTTTGACCCGGTGTCAGCAAGGCCTGCGCATCGGCATCGAGGTTTTCTACCTCTTCAATCACGAACTCGGGGCCGGCTTGCACCACTTTTTTCACGGTACATCGCTCGATCGAGCGCAAGATACCGCGGCGGTCTGCGTCCGATATATCGGACGGCAACTCGACCTGAATCTTGAAAATCTGCTGGTAGCGGTTTTCCGGATCGACAATATTGTTTTGCGACAGGCGGATGTTTTCGGTAGGAATGTTGCGCGTGTCGCAATACAACTTCACGAAATAAGCCGCGCACAAGGCGGATGAGGCCAGAAAGTAATCGAACGGACCGGGCGCCGAACCATCGCCCTTGTAGCGGATAGGCTGGTCCGCTATCACCGTGAAATCATCGAACTTGGCTTCAAGACGAAGCTTGTCGAGAAAATTGACCTTAATTTCCATGGGGGAATTCCAAAGCTGTGAGGCAAAATGACGAAGCCGCTATTATCCGTCGCCACGCTGATGCTGTGTAATACATCGATGCTTTCCACAAACGCTACTGCATACAGCGGGGAGTGAAAGGGGCGATGGTCGCGTAAAGATCGCACATGAACGGAACAAAATATGGCAGCCCGCATTTGAAAAACATGCGAGCATGGTCCCGTTAGTTAGCCGCTTGCGGAAATCCATCTTGCATAAAGAAAAATTAATCTGCCATGACCAAAAAATTCATCCTGGCCGGCATCCTGAGTTTGTCTTGCGGCATGGCTGCCGCGGAATGGACGCTGCTCATTCGGGATACTCACGGCACAACTTATTTCGATATAGAGAAGATCGCGGTACAGGAAGCGCTTGCTACTGCATGGACCTTGTACGATGCGGAAGTCCCGACTGAAGTCAGGCCCGGCGAATACAGCCATTCGGCACGAACACTGACTGAGTTCAACTGCCAGGAACGTACGGCAAGAACGATGGCCCTGATCAGCTACGCGGAAAGGATGGCAAACGGGAAGGTCATGTCGGTCAAAAGCACCCCGTCTCAATGGGAAGTGATCAGCCCCAAATCCTGGCGGCAATCCGTATTCAGGGTGGCGTGCCCGAAAAGCAAACAATGACAATGAAAAATCTTCAATGAACACAGTATTCGCCGTTCCGGTATTCGACGCGACCGTAGTTGTCGATGGAAACGAGTTGTTCAAAGGCCAGGGGTCGGCAAAACAATGGGCGGAAAAGCTGGCAATTGAAATCGGCAGCGAAGTCGTCGCAAAAAAGATCGGCAACGGCTGGGCGCTTTGCGGCACGGTCGACGGCGTCGACTGCGTCTGGGGCGTCTACGGTCAAAGACTCAAGCGTTTGCCCTAGCAACGGTCGAGGGCATTGAGCAAGCGCGGCGACCGGCGCGCTCAGGGAGCAGTCGAGGTCCACAAATTGGCTGCCTATCTCCCTATCTCCGTCACGCTGTACTGCCCGGCATGCGGCATCGAACGCACAATCTCCTCGTTCAAGAACTCCGTTACGCTTTGCAGCAATTCCGGTGATGCGAGGACTTTCGAATGACCGTAACCGGTCGTCTTGATCAGGTGCGACCCCGGACACCAGCCGGCGATCTGAGTGCCATCATGATGGTCCACGAATCGATCGCCTTCATCGTAGAACAGTAACGTCTCCGGTCCGGCGTCGGCATATGCCGTGCCGCTCTTCAAGGTGTCCCAATCGGAATTGAATTGTTTCGCGATGTACTGCCGGTAGCTATCGATCACGCTTTGCCGCGGGTTGAGCCGCCTTCGGATGACGTTGATCGGCGGATAAGGATGTGAAGGAGCGCAAATGCAGACGTATCGATTGGCGTGGATGCCCTTGAGACGGCGCGCCGCCATCGTGGCGAGTCCGCCCGCCGAGTGAGCAACATAAGCATGCACCTGCTGCCCCAGCGACTGGGTCAGCGCAGCGATGTCGTCGATAAAGCACGCCCATGCAGTGCGCGCCCCAGCCGAGCTTCCGTGGCCGGTGACTTCAATGGCCACGCAACGAAAACCCGATTTGGAAATATTCGCTGCCAATGGTGCGAGCTGCGCTGCACGGCCGTTCCATCCGTGCACCAGAATGACTAGCGGCCCGGTTCCCCACGACCATGCGACATTCCGATCCTGGTTGCCATAGCGCAGTCGCACCGCTTGCGCCAGCGCCTGCTGCTGCTCCGGCGTGACCGGAGGTCTTTGGGTTCTGGTTGCCAGTGCACTGACGACGCGAACTGCATACGGAGCGGGCAAAATAGCGACAAGCGCTTTGGCGATTTTTTCGACGGACATGATGTTGTTACCCCTTGGCGTTGGTATTGTGATGGGCTCGCAAGTGCAATCTCGGTGGAATTGAATCGACACGGGTGTCGACATATGATGCCGGACAGCGGCAATGTCGCCTTCAAGGCAATGCTATTCGGATTGAGAATATGTTCAAGAACATATATTGGCCGGAAGTAACCGGAGATGACATGTGCCTCGGTGCGGTCGCGGCACTTGGAAGCAGTATGGAATGAATGCGTGAAGAGTTATCGTGTCAGGATGCGGGATAGGAAATAAACAGCGATCACGCAAATCGCGATGTTTAGTTCGCATCGATGCAAGGAATCGTTCGTACTGAGCAGGTCCGTTGTTCGTTCTGGACAGATCCGTTCATCCTGAGTAGCGAAGCGTATCGAAGGGAGCGTATCGAAGGATTAGTAGTGCCTGGAGTTCCTTCGATACGCCCTGCGGGCTACCTCCTCTTCGACAAGCTCAGAACGGACTTCGATGCATCCTGCGGGCCTCTCGAGACGAACGGACTTCCAGCTACCGAAATCAGCTTCGGCACGACGCTTGATTGCGGCAGTTTCTAGCTCGTCTGCGCAAGTCCCGGCAAAGAAACGTTGGCGAACAGCGCGTGCCTTTACTCTCACACATTTCAGTGAACACGGGGGCGGGCGGGAATGGCATGAGCGCCGTCACGTGCTTCCGCAGTCCAGAAAAAGTCGAGCCGGTCACGCTTGTCCGCGCTTTCGAACAAGGCCTTTGCATGTTCGCGGCACGCGCTGACAAGGCTGCTCCGCAACCCTGTATCGTCCACCGTCATTGCGACCGCAAGTGCGCCGACGGCCAGCGCCATCAGGACCAACGCGGCCCGGTCGCCATGCGAGGACTGCTCCAACTCCTGGCACAGGCGTTGGCTCATGACCTTGAACGCTTGCGCATAGGCCGTTCTAACCTCAGGCTGCTTGCTGACCGCGTCGGTGGCGAGGAAGGCCCAATGGGATCCTCCGCCATCACCCGATTGCGCCGGGCGCAGGCATGATGCAAGCATCGCATCCAGCCACCGGGCGGACATCTCATTAATCGCCAGAGAAGAGAACGAACGCCGCGGGGCTGTGCTGCCCATCGCTTCATGATATAGCTGGGCCTTGCTGCGAAAATGCGCGTAGAAACCGCCGCGTGTCAGCTTGCAGTCATGCATGATTGTTTCGATCGATGTCGCCTCAAAGCCTTTCGAGGAAAACAGGCGATGGGCACTTTCCAGAATTCTTTGGCGTGTGCGTTTCTTGTGATCGGTACTGTAGGGCATGGCGCGTATCGGAAGTCCAGTTATCTGAATATTATCAGGACATGCCGTTTCATTCGATGGAAACCATTGATTCCTTTGATCGAGATTCCCGTTCACTTCAAGCCCTGCCTTCCGCTCACGAGGCCAATACGGAATTCGTCACCGGCGGGGCTAGCGACAACAGCGCCTGCAAGGCGCGAACTTCTTCGGTCGGACTGCGGCCGAAGAGGCGCTTGAACTCGCGACTGAACTGCGAAGGGCTTTCGTAACCTACCTGCTCGGAGGCCTTGGCAGCGCCCACACCCTTGCGGATCATCATCAGCCGCGCCTGGTGCAGGCGTATTGCCTTGATGTACTGAATCGGCGAAGTGGCAGTCACCGCCTTGAACTGAACATGGAACGCCGGTACGCTCAGGTTGGCTTCCCTCGCCATGGTAGCGACATCCAGGTTGCTGTCGTAATGGGTATGAATGCGGCGCAGAACCTTGGCGATCCTGCCGAAGTTGCTGCCTTGCTGCAGCGCTGCGCGCAAGCCTCCGCCCTGCTCTCCCATCAGGACGCGATACGTGATTTCACGAAAGATGGACGGCCCCAGCAAGCGTGCTTCGGTGGGCGAACTCAAGGCTTCGAGCAGGCGCAGCGTCGCATCCTCAAGCTTGCTGTCGATGCGCGTGGCATACATCGTGGCCGGCCTGGCGCCGAGATGCAGCGAATCCTCGTCAACGCTTGTCGCGAGTTCGGCCGTCATGATCGGTTCGATACGCAGTGCCAGCCCCAGCAAAGGCTCCGTGACGCTGGCTTCGGTTTCGATGCCGAAGGGCAGCGGCACGGACAGAACCAGATAATGTTGGGCGTCGTACAGGTAGATTTTCCCGCCGTGGAAACCGCGCTTCCGGCCCTGGACCACGATGACGATGCTCGGCTCGTAAAGTGCCTGCGTACACTCCAGCGGCTGGTTCGACCGCATGAGGGTCACCCCTTCCAGCAGCGACTGGGTATAGCCCTCATCGGGTGCCAACTGCTTCAGCAGTTCGATCATGCGCGCTTGCTGCGGTGTGCGGGTCAAAGTGCTCTGATCCATGGATATGCGTTAGTCGGAATCGGAATGAGTAATAGGCTAGAAAGTAGCAGAATGCCTCGTCGTTGTGTTGGCACGCGAGATTTTTAGGCAAGCATTGCAGAAGAATAGGCCTTCGCGCCTGTGCCAATCGCTCCTAGGATGGCTCCCATGACGGAAACAATGCGGCAGCACGTCGGTTGCCTCCACGAACTCCGTCTTCCATTCATCAAGGAGATATTGCAATGCCTCAATCCCAGCAAGCAAAAGTTATTCTCGTCACCGGCGCCAGTAGCGGCATCGGCGAAGCGACTGTCGCATTACTGGCCCGTCAGGGACACCACATGGTGATCGGCGCCCGGCGCAGCGCAAGGTTAAAGGCGCTGGCCGACGCCCTGCGTGTCGAAGGCGCCCAGGTGGAGTATCGCGCCCTGGACGTCACCCGACGCGAAGACGTGCAGGCCTTCGCTGATTTCGCCCTGCGAACGCACGGGCGTATCGATGTCATGGTCAACAATGCCGGCATCATGCCGCTTTCGCCCATGGCTTCCCTCAAGCTGGACGAGTGGGACGCCATGATAGACGTCAACATACGCGGCGTGCTTCACGGTATTGCCGCGGTGCTGCCGGCGATGCAGCGTCAAGGCAATGGGCAGATCATCAACATCTCGTCGATTGGCGGACTCAGTGTGGTGCCGACGGCGGCCGTGTATTGCGCCACCAAGTATGCGGTGCGTGCCATATCGGATGGCCTGCGCCAGGAAAACGACAAGCTGCGCGTGACATGCGTTTACCCTGGCGTGGCCGAATCAGAACTTGCCAATACCATTACCGACCCGGCCGCAGCCGAGGCAATGGAAAGCTTCCGTCAGATCGCACTCAAGCCCGAGGCCATCGCTGCCGCCATCGCGCATGCAATCAACCAGCCTGCCGACGTGGACACAAGTGAAATCGTAGTACGTCCGACCGCGGGCCAATAACTGCCTGCCTTCCTTCCAATCCAGGGGAATACATCATGAACCGATTTCAATCAAACCTGGCCGCCCTGGTGCTGGCCGTCACATTTCTTCCTGTACTGGTCCAGGCGTCGACCACCGAAGAGCGCAGTGAGCGCGGCGCCGACGTCATCCGCAAACTGAACAACGGCAAGGACCAGCCCACGCTCGAAGCGATGCGGCGCGAGTTTCCTTTCCTGGCGGAGGCCACTGAAGCTTATGCGCTGGGCGCCGTCTGGAGCCGGCCTGGCCTGGACGACCGTACCCGCCAGCTCGCTGCCGTGGCGGCGATGGCAGCGTTGGGCGAAACCGGCGTGATGCGGGTGCATGCCGGCTATGCGTTGAACATCGGCGTGTCCGAGGATGAGCTGACGGAAATCATCTACCTGATCACCGTGGCGGCAGGCTTCCCGCGCGCCATTGCCGCTTCTCAGGTTCTGTCCCAGCTGTTTCAGGAGCGGCGTCAGGATAGGAGCAAGTAAAGACCTTGCAATTAAAAGCGACCAGGGTCGCATTAAAAATTTGTACTGCCCAGACTCCTTAAGTATTTCTTAAGTATGATTTCGGTTTCATGTCTTGCAGGGACCGCCGTGCAACTAAACGTGCCTTACCTGCAAGCCCCATTGGAGAGAGCAACATGGATTTTGCCAAGCCGAATCTGGATGTCGGGCTGTTTACAAACAAGAAGGATGAGCAGCTGGCTTTTTGGTCGGACGTGGCTGGACTGCAGTTTGACCACACATTGAAGCTTGGCGGAGGCGTGCTGCAGCATCGCTTTACGGCGCACGGCGCAATTATCAAAGTCAACGATTCCCGCTCCCCGCTTCCAAGGCATGCGCCACAACCGATTTCCAGGCTTGCCATTGCGGCACCTCAGAGCATGCAGCCAGCTGCCTACGTCGATCCTGACGGAAACGTGATTTCGCTGGTGCCGTCCGGCCACCAAGGCATCACGTCCATCGCGGTGTATTTGCCGGTCAAGAATGTATCCGTCTCAAGTGAATTCTTTGTGAATGCGCTTGGGTTGGAGCGAGTGCAAGAGGGTGTTCTGCGTTGCGGTGAATCGCTGATTTTTCTGGAGCGCGCCGAGCAAACTTGCGCTCCTGGCGATTTTATAGCGCTTGGCATGCGCTACCTGACGCTGCAGGTCGTCCGATGTGACGACGCCCACGCCGCAGCCCTGACGGCGGGTGCGCGAGAGGGGCGCCCGCCAGCGACCATGGGAACCACCGCTCGCGTTTCCTTTGTCGTATCACCGGATGGACTGTGGATCGAATTGTCGGAAAGAGCCTCGTTAACCGGGCGGGCGGTGTCGGGTTGAGCCGGCAATTGTTTTGCCATGGCACGCGTTCCGGATTGACGGCAGCGCCACTTTCCTTGCGGCGTCGATTGACGAGCCCGGATATTGTTCATCATTCCTGTGAGCTTAAGGTGTGAGATTAAAGGCATCAGGGTCGCGTTAAACGAAGTATGCTGCCCTGCCCCTTAACTGGACTTTAACTGGACCGGTGTCGGGAAGGATTCGGTAAAACCGGCAAGCTATTTCTTTGCGGTTTTCGCTCTCCGCGGCTTTTTGAGACTGACCGGCTTTTCCTGCTCGCCCTGATCGAGGCGAAGCAAGGTGTCTGCGTAAGTCATGAAGCGATTGAGATAGTCCGGCGAAACCTCGCGCATCAACGCCAGTGAGCGCAGCACCAGCATATGCGAATTGATCGGCCCGGCGTTCCTTGGGGCTTGTTCAAGCGCCTGCGCCACTTGCTTGTCGACGCTCAGTTTCGACCAGGTGTTTCTGAAATTCCTGATGGTTTTCAGCTCGGGATGTGGTCCGGCACTTTCCATCCGGGGTGCTTCCACCTGTTCGGGAGAATGCGGTTCGAGCTGGCGCACCAGTGCGCTCAACGATGCACATTGTTCGCGGATTTTCAGCTGGGCGATCAGGCGTTGCACACCCTTGAAGTCGCCGGCATCAAGGAGTCCGTGCAGATCGGCAGCTGCAGCCGGATATTGCTGCACACGCTGGACGACGGCATCCGCGGCATCGGATTGTGCTAGATCGAAGCGTTTTTTGAGCACTGCCAGCGCTTGCCGCAGTTTGGCGTCAAGCAATTCTTTGGTGCGCCCCTGGTGCCCGCTCGCGCGTTCGGCAAGCGCTTCGATGTAATGCAAGCGCACGGGATCAAACTTGCCTGCACCGGATGCGCGCAGCGGTGCGACCAGTTCCCCGGCTTCTGGGGATGCATCGGGCGGCACCTCCGGGATTTCGCTGCGAGCCGGGTTGTTCATGGCGCGGGATTTTTGGGCGCGGCAGTCTTCGGCACGGGCGCCATTTCCACGCGCCGGTTTTGCGCGCGCGCGTCGTCATCGGTGTTGGGCTTGACCGGCTGCTCGGAACCGAAAGCCGCGGCAAACACCATGGACGAAGGCATTCCTTCTTCGATCAGCGTGCGTGTGACAGTCAATGCGCGCTGGGCTGACAATTCCCAATTGTCGGTAAAGGGGCCGCCGCGGATCGGCCTGTCGTCGGTAAACCCGCTCACCATGAGCAGTTCGCCGCGCGCGGCAAGATAAGCTTGCAGGGGCGTGACCAGGCTGTGCAACAGTTGCCGGCCTTCCGGCTGCAACTGGTCCGAATTGAGCGCGAACAGTACCTGGCCGCTGATACCGATGCGGCCATTGTTCAGCGTGATGCGCCCTGCCGCCAGCGGCACCGCCAGCGCTTTTTCCAGGCTCATGCGGCGCTGCTCTTCGAGCTGGCGCATTTTCACTTCATTCTCCAGGTGCGACGTCAATTCCATCTGGACCGCCATCACGCCGACCAGGATCAGTACGAACGCACCCAGCAAGCCCGACATCAGGTCGCCGAATATCGGCCAGACCGGCGCCGCATGCTCGGCGCTTGCGTCAATGTCATCCATTACCTGGCCGCTTCCGCTGTCGACACCTGCTTGCCGGGCAATTCGCGCAGCGCATCGAATATACCTTTCTGCGAATTCATGGACAGGTCGATGATCTCGCGCGCCTGTGCCACGTAGTAGGCAAGCTGTTCGTCGCTTCGCGACATGGATTTGTCCATCGCGTCTTCGATGCGCTGCAGGTTGGCAATCAGTTTTTCATTGGCGTCGTTGAACGACTGCACCGCAAAGCCGAACGCTTCGGACAGGCTCGATACCTCCACCGCGCTGGCGGTGACGTTGGCCGCGATGTCAGTCAGTTTGGCGGCTTCGGATGCCACATTGTCCGAGAATGCGGCGGCGGTCGTATTAAGCGTCGTCGCGGACGAGGCCACCAGCGAATCGATCACGCCGCGCTGCTCGGCGGATGCATGATTGATCGCATCGAGCAGTGAACCGAGCGTTTCCATGATGCGGCCGCGCTCTTCCAGCAACTCATTGTCGCGCGCAACGCTGGTGGAGATTTGCTGGCGCAATTGCCCGATCACTTCTGCCGCAGCGCGCGGCGCTTCAGTCGCGGTTTCGATCAGGCGGGTGATCGGCTGTTCCAGCGCGGTGCCGAGCGTGGTCAGGTGGCTGGTCAGCGCGGTTTGCAACTGGCCGAGTCGTTCCACCGCCGCATTGCCGCGTGCTGCTTCGTCATCCTTGAGTGCGCCAAGCTCCATACGCAACATGCTGGCCAGTTGATCCATGCGCTCGCGATGCTGTTCGATCCACTGCGCTTCGGAAGCGATGCGCGAGCGCATCAAATCTTCCGCCGAAGCGATCAGACGCGTGGTCTCGGCGAGCGTCTTGCTGGCGCCGGCCTGCGCCTGTTCCGCAATGTCGTGTGCCGTCCGGGTCAGGGTGTCGCAGATTTTCTGCTGTTGGGAAAGCGTCTGCGCTCCCGTCTGCTTCCACTCTTGCGCAAGCGCCGCAGCCATTGTCTCCAGCGATTGCGTCCATGCCTGCTGCCGCTGTTTGTCGCGCTCGGTCTGATCGGTCTGCAGGTTGGCGTACGCATTACCGACCTTGTCCACGAGAGCGCCTGCGCGCTGCTCGAACGTCTGGCTGAATGCAGTCAGCGAGCGGGTTACCTCGGCGGCAACTCCGGCGCTTGCCTGTTCATGGGTCGCGAGTGCCTTGGACCAGGTGCCTGCCACGGCGTTTGCAGTTTCGCCGAAGCGCGCGGAAAAGCCGTCGAGTTGCGTCTGCATCGTCCCGGCCATGCGTTCGTGCACCGCTTTCGCTTCCTGTGCAATTCCGCTCATTGCCGTCTCGACCACCGGCTTGATGCTTTCGCCGGCAGCTTGCGCACTCTGGGCCAGGCTCTCGCGCAACGAGTGCCCGACAGTGCGCGCCAGTTCCGCATAGACGTCCTTGACGTTGGCGTGAAAGCTTTCCTGGTTTCCGAGCAGGCGCGCGCTGAGTTGCTGGCCCTGCTGCTGGTTCATGGCCTCCATGCGCTCCATCATCGCCTGCAGTTTATCGACGACGGCGGGCAAGGCCTGGGATTGCGACTGCAGCGCCTTGAAGGTTTCCTGGCGCTGGTACGCAAATGAAAACCGGCGCAAGCCGGTGGCGATCCTGGTGTCCAGCAGTTGCGCTGCCTGCATTCTCTCGCGGCGGCTGAGCGCCGACATCAGGCCGAGCATCGCGGATGCGGCAACGCCTGCCACCGAGGTGCCGAACGCCAAGCCCAATCCCATGACCGGCACTGCGAGCGCCGAGCGGATCGCCTGAAGGTCAGTGGTCTTTTCCAATGCGAAGACGGCACCATTGAGCGTGACGACCATGCCGAGAAAGGTGCCGAGCATCCCCAGCATCACCAGCAGTCCGACCAGATAGGGCGTGAGCGCCGGTCCCGGCAAGCCGACCCGTTCGCCCTCGATGCGCAGTCGCACAGAGTTTTGCAGTGAAGTCGGCAGGCCGGCGATCCAGTCATCGATGCTTGCAAGGCTGTCCGGAATGGCAGTCAGTGCGGCTGTCAATCCGGAAGTCGCCTGGCGAAACCGGCGCAGCTCGAGCGCACCGAATCCATACACTGCCCCGATGATTGCCGTCATCGCCAGCGCCAGCCAGCTTGAGCCGATAAACGCTGCGCCGACCCAAACGATTGCGAGTGCGCCTGCCAGGAAGGCGGCTGTGATTGCATGTCTGTTCATTGCGTATCCTGTTCAAGTGCTTCCATGAGTCCGATGGTCGGCTGCAGGCGAAGCTCGACTTCCGCCAGCAGCAGCATTTGCATGTCATTGCAAAAACGTGCCAGCCACCCGCCCGCCTTTGACCAGCCGGCCGGGTTGTCTTCCTGCTGCGAATCGATCAACTTTTGCTGGTGCTCTTTGTATAACTGTCCAAAGCGCTTCTTCAGCAACACCGCCACCTTGGCCAGCAATTGACGCTCGCGTTCGTGCAGTATCTTTTCAAGTACTGCATCCAGCTCGGCAAGCCTGGCGAGCCTCGGCGACGCCTTTGCAACCGTTTCCCGGACATTGAATCGCAGCGGCCGGATACTCAGTTCCATGTCGCGCTGGTGCGCCTCATAGAACCGGCGATACGGTGTATATGCCGCCACAAGATTCATCGGCAGCTCAAGTACCGGTGCAGGCAAGCTGATGTGCGTCCTGGCCGCCCGCGGCGAGCAGCTGTTCGTGATGGAAGTTATCAGGAATGCCTGGATGCGGCTGAATTCGGCGTTGACTGCATCATGCACTGTGCCCCCCGTTTCGGGCCGTAATTTTGGCGAAGTTGCAACGCTGTCGTTGTGTACGGCAGACAGAGTGATGGCATCGGCAAATGGAACCCACAGCGCCAGTTTTTCGGCGAATCCCTCTGCGGGGTTGACGGCATCGATCATTCCCAGATCAGCCAGGCAACGAACCAGTTTCGAACTATGGAAATTTGTACCCGGTAAGGTGCGCGTCATAAGCGGGTGCAATCGAAATCGAAAAAAGCAGAACGCGGCAGGAGGACTTGCCATTCACGCCACACCCGAGTACACGGGCGCTTGGTCCTGCTTGAGAGCGGCTTCGCCACGCGTGCGGACCAGGGCGTGACGTACACGAAGCGGCGATTGTATCGCGGGGAAGGTTGGAACTCAATTGTGCAAAAGGCACAACTTCGCGCTGGCGAGCCGGCGATTTCAAGACCTTGCGCTGAATATATGTCGAGTTGGACAACCGGTGTTGGCGGCATTAAAACGCTTGAGACTATCTCGACGCCGGTCAGGATTCCAGCCGGAACGCTGGAAAATCTTCGTAAGGCATTTGTCAGGCTGTGAAGATTGAAGGCGTCAGCGCCGCCGGCGTGGCTATTGATGCTGCTGAAGTAGATGCCGTCTATGCCAGTAGCCAAGGGTGAAGAGCCGCCACGATCCATTTCTACCTGATATTGCAAACAAACATTGAGCAATGTCCGCGGCTGATTTGAAAGAAAGCCGCTCAGTGAGCGGCTTTATAAAATAAATCCAAAATTTTTGACTAAACGAGGCAGCCAAAACACACACAAGCCTTTGATTAGCAAGCAGTCCTTAACTGCCGAATATCGCAGCTGGAGTATAAACACGCTGCCTGAACGGCTTCGGTTTCCCGGCCTTTTTCCTATGCTACCCGACCTGCCCCTCCTAATAGGGCTGGACCGGCACGACCGGATAGCCCGCTTCTTTCCATGCTTTAATGCCGTCGCGCATCCAGAAAATCTTTTTCACGCCGGCATGCGCAAGGCGCTGCGTGGCATTGTAAGAAAGGAAGCAATGGTCGCTATGGCAATACGTGAGTACAGCCTTGTAGTTCACGTTCAGGTCATGCTTGACGTTTTCATTGATGAAATTGATCTGCATGTTGTCATCGAACGAGCCAGATACGGCCGACCTGGGGTAGCGGCGTGCGCCGGGAATGCCGGTTTGGTCGCTCATGGCGTGAGCCAGAAACAGTTCGCCCTTGTATGCGCGCATCAGGCACGCCGCCTGGCGGACAGATACCGTGATGGCGCCGGGCGCCATCTTGGGTGTCAACGCGCCCATCTTGGTAGCCAGCCCGCCGCCGTAGGGCGCGAACTGTCTGGGTTCGTCACCGGGTTCATTTTTCAGGCAGGCCGCCTCTTCACTTGCCAAGTCCGGCTCCTTTTGTTTGAGCTCGAACGCGTGACGCGCACCCCAGGCGCGCAACTGCTCGTATTGGCTGCGCCGGGAGGCTATGGTCGACCAGTACTGCCTACGGACGGTTGGTTCAATCCAGTTGGCCTCGTGGTCCACGACGTTGTGCTGGTAGTCCGTGACCAGTTCATCCAGGGCAGTCGTGCCGCGATGCGGATCGACCATGTTGATGTCAGCTCCTTCATCAATCAGCACTTTGACCAGCTCCATTTTCTGAGCATTGACGGAGGCCCAGACAATCGTCCCGAATGCATGGATCAAATGACAGTTGACACCTCTGGGTTCGTCGAGCGTGACCTGCGGGTTTTTCCAGAACGCGGCCGTTTTGCTTTTCACGGTTGCCGGGCTGTCTTCCGGGATAACGCCGGCTGCAGTACGCAACAAGTCACGCAGGTACACGGCCTCGGGACGGCCCTTGGCCCGAATGGAATTTCCCACCGATGCAGAGCACAGCTCGCTCCTGGCTTTGTCACTATCCGACAGGGTAGAGTATTTGGGCCGGGCCTGGGCATGAATCGTCGTGGCGCACAGGGCCAGCAGTAACAGAACGTATTTCATCGGCATTCTCCATCCCGGCAATCGGCAGAGCGCACGTTGCATTGGTCGTTGCGACGGCGCGTACTGGTTTCCTGGTACAGGTCAATGGTGCGCTGAATATCCGTGCGCAGCGAAGGCAGCGGCGAGTTGATGACGACTTTGGGCTGCGTCGTATCCGATTCCGGCACCATCATCGACAGCGTTGCCTTGATGTCCAGTGGGGCGGAGGTGTTTTTAACCAGGCTTTCGAAGCCGGGCAACTCAATCCGAAGCTGCTGCGCATACATTTGGCTCAACTTTGGCAAGACCACGGGTTTGCCGGCCACCTCGACCTTGGTCACGGTGAACTGCGGTCCGATCGGATGCGAGGGTTCGGTCATCGGCGGCAAGACAAGGGCCACGTTCCAATCGGTGGGCAACTGGTCGTACCAGGTCGAGCTGGCCAAAATCTCCAGGTAGGCGCGGCGAGGATAGGGTGACTTGCGCCATGTCACGCGCTGAAGGTCAATGTCATTTAAAGAAATAGGCACGCGCAGCGTATACACCATACCGCGCGCCAGATCGCTGTGGATGTCGATAAATCCGCCGGGCGTGGTGCTGCGGGTACGAATCCTGCAAAATGGCGGGTCCGGGTGGGAAGGGTTGTGGGGCTCGGCCGTGGTGAACGAAGGCAAGTCCTCTTCCTGAGCCTGGGCTGGCATACTGAATACGCCCAGTAAAACAATGAGCGCCATGGAGAAGCGGCGGGTGCGAAACATAAGACTCCTTGAGCGGGGAATTCCTTGATCCGGGTTAGCGTTATTTAAAAGAAACTTTAGCACGCGGCCCGAATTTTGGGAATGTCAGGGAATGCCCGCACCTATGCCTCCGGCGTCCGCCAACTGTCAGCGAAAGGGTCGAGATCTTACCGTTTATCTCGTGCGTTGCGATGTACCCGGGGTTTCATGGAAAAGGTAATCCCCCTATCTCCGGGAAAGGTTGAAAGTCAGGAGTTCAAAGTTAAGGGAGCCGGCGTCGCATTCGAAAAAAAGCGATCCCGGCTCCTTTGGTTCCTGGCTACCTGCAGGCGGTGCGGGATATCCAGCTCAAAGGGTTGCCAGCGATTCCGCGGAAAATGGCGCGAGGTCCGAGAAGCGGCCATCGCGCACCTTGGCCGGCCACTGCGGATCGGTGATGAGTGCCCGGCCTACTGCGACCAGATCGAACTCGCCTTGCTGCAATCTTTTTTCAAGCTCGCCGAGCTCACCGATTTCGGCGCTTTCGCCCTTGAAAGCGTGGGTAAAGTCATTACCCTTCAGTCCGACCGATCCCACCGTGATCGTCGGCTTGCCGGTAATTTTCTTGGTCCAGCCGGCGAGGTTGAGACTGGACCCGTCAAACTCCGGCTCCCAGAAGCGGCGGGTCGAACAGTGAAAAATGTCGACACCGGCCGCGGTCAGCGGTTCAAGAAATGCGGCCAGTTCCGATGAACTGGCGGCCAGCCTGGCGCTGTAATCCTGTTGCTTCCATTGCGAGAAACGAAGAATGATCGCGAAGTCGGACCCAACGCGGCGACGCACCGCTTGCACGATTTCACTGGCAAAGCGGGTACGCTTGACCAGGTCGCCGCCAAAATTGTCGGTGCGGCGGTTGGACTGTTCCCAAAAGAATTGATCGATCAGATAACCGTGGGCGCCGTGCAATTCGATCGCATCGAAACCGATTTCCTTCGCGTTTTCAGCAGCATCGGCAAACGCAGCAATCGTGTCGGCAATGGCCGCATCGGTCATGGGTTCCGCGACCAGCTTGCCTGACCCCGACAGGCCGGACGGTCCGTCCGAAGCGCCGTCGGGATTGGGGCCGGTTCCCGGTTTGCGGACCATCCCCATGTGCCAGAGCTGCGGTGCAATCCTGCCGCCTGCCGCGTGCACTTCCTGTACCACACGGCGCCATCCATTCAGGCTTGCAGGTGCATGGAAGTTTGGAACATTGGGATCGTTCGAGGCACCGGGACGGTTGACGGTTGTCCCTTCGGTGATGATGAGCCCGACGCCGCCTTCGGCGCGGCGACGGTAGTAGGCGGCGACTTCCTCTGTCGGTGAGCCATCGGGCGACTTGGACCGCGTCATGGGCGCCATCACAATACGATTTTGCAATGACAATGAACTATGCGAAAACGGCGAAAAAAGTGGGCTGCTGGACATCGGTTAACCTTATGTTGAATTTGGAAATAGCTGCGGCGCTGCAGAATAAGTCTGATTAATTAAGAGCATCTAACATAATGAAACGAACCCAGCTTGGCGCCAGGAACGGTGTCCGCGTTGTTGCACTCCTCGCCAAGGGGAACCACCCTTGGCTCGTCCTGCGCCTAGCGGCCATCCGCTC
>JAKFFO010000019.1:0-3656 GCA_036675035.1 Oxalobacteraceae bacterium | reverse complement strand
GCGAGACCCATTGGCTCGAGCTTTAAGAATTCGCAGCAGAACTCCCTTGCGTAGCGATAACCGCCATTGGGATCTGCGTAGACGGGTTCGACACGGTATCCGTTGGGCTGCGATTTCAGTAGCCAAGAGACGATACTGCGCACGACACGCTGAATGCCGCTCTTGGCATCCCGCTTGGTCAATTCAGTAACGTCCACCAGCATTTGCTTGACGCTCAACTGCATGGGCAGGTTCGCCGCCATGGCTTCGGCGACAAGGCCTCGGTCGCCTTCGTCGATCGCACCCCAGCTGCGCGCGAGTTGCACGCCCGCATCGCGCACGCTCTGCGTGGGCGAATTCAAATAAGCATGCTCAATGGCATCCCTGTACTGACTCGCGATACTCCGCGGATCAAGATTCTCCCGGCAATAACGCGCACTGGCCTCTGCCAGGCGTTCGCGCGCTTGCGGAACGGCATACAGACCTTCCAGCTCTGCCGTAAGAGCTGCGCTTTCGAAATCGTCCTGCAGCGACACTACCGATCCCGGCGCAAGCTCCGCCATGCTTCCGTGGGCGTTGACGATGGTCGGGACGCCATGGGCAAGGCAATCAAACAGGGCGGCGGACGTTTCTCCACGAGAACTCCGCCTCAATTGCACGGCCACATCGGCAGCCTGCAGATAGCGACTATAATCGTCCGCCGATGCATAACCCGTGATCGTCACCCTATCGGAGCCTGGCCCGCTGTTTATCTGCTCGCGCAATGCCGCACCAAACACCGGATCATGTGCGCCGCCCACAAAAATGAGTTTGCAACGGTCGTTGCATGCAAGCGAAGACGACTGCCAAGCTTCGAGCAAGCGATGATTGAGCTTGCTATCTCCAAGAATACCGAACGAGCAGACAATGAAATCATCTGCTGGTATGCCTAGCTCAACACGTGATTGCCGCTTCTCCAATCGTTCTGGCAAGGCTTTTAGAAGTGGAACGACCGACCAATCGCTGGCAGCATCTTCGCCGTAGAAGATTCTCGCCAATTCGCGCGAGTGTTGAGAATGGACAATGACTCCATCGGCGTTCTCAATAACCGGCGCGTTGCAGGGATACCGCAGGAGCAATTCCTCCGGGTCTTCGCCGGACGCCAGATCAATGAGTGCGCGATATCCATGCGACCGATAGAGATATTCGGACCAGAATCCCGGAATCTTGCTTGCCCAATGGAGATGACTGACAACTCCGCTCAGGTAGAAATCATGCAGGACTACGACACCACCGAATCGCTCAAGCAGTCCAAACATATGTCCGTGAAACGGACTATTGCCGAAGTGGTACAGGATCCGCTCAAAGCTTCCACCATTCCGTTCGAACCAGGCGAGGTCGCGTACCTCCAATTCAGGACAGCCGGCCGACATTTCGATTCGAGTCTGGTCTGTAACCAGCACAATCCGGTAATGCTCCGCCAGATGCGGCAGCAGTTCGCCGCTGTAGTCGGCAATTCCGGTTTGTTCAGGCGGCAGCGGCGCAATGTAAGCGAGCGCAGGCCTGTGATCGCCCGTGCCACCTATCGCAACGGCGACGACGGGCGCAGCGCTTTGAACCGCCTCAGCCATAGCCTCGATAGCACGAGCGGCGCTGCTTTCCCAGCTGAACTGCCGTGCTTGCGCTAACGAATGTTCCCGGAGATTACGACGAAAACCGTCGTCGGTAAGTACCTCGGTGATCCGTGCTGCAATATCGTCAGTGCGAAAGGGATTGAAAAGCGCATCACTGCGTCCGACCAATTCCGGCACGCTTGCTCGATCCGATGCGATTACAGCCGCGCCGCAAGCCATGGCTTCCAGCACTGGCAATCCGAATCCTTCATACCACGATGGGAAGACGAATGCCTCGCACAGGTTGTATAGCGTGACCAGGTCTTTATCGCTGACGTAGCCGGTCAGCACCAACTCGCCCGACGCCAAGCCCATCGAGGCCGCCTGAGCAAGAAGCATCTGCTCAGTATCACCATTGATTTCGCAGACAATAGCCAGTTGCACGCCGCTGCGTATCGCCGGATCGACGCGGGAAAAAGCCTCGATCAGGCGCACTGTGTTCTTACGGTGATCGATACCTCCGGTATAAAGCAGAATGCGCCTATTGAGGCCATAGCGCGCGCGCAGTGCCGCCTCAGCATCCGGGTGCGGGCGGCATGAACGGAACATCGGATCCGCTGCCGCGGAAATATTGACGACCCGAGAAGGTTCCATCCCAAGGTGCTCGATTGCATCGCGGCGCGTGCACTCCGATATCGCCAGCAATATGTCGGCGCGCTTGAGTGCCTCAACCCTGCTCAGGTACCAAGCTCTCATCCGCTCGTCCGGCAGATAGATTCCTTGATAGAGCAAGGGAATGAGATCGTACAGCGTCACTGCGACCGGAGTTCGCCGCACCTCCGGGATGTCCACGACCACATCATCGATATAGCCCTCAAAGAAGCTGCTGATATGGTGAATATCCATTCTCTTGGCCGCCAGTGCGGCGCTGCGCACAACGCCTCCAGCAACTCTTCGCTGTTCGTTCTCACAGCGGTTCCAGGCGGTCCGCTTCATTCCAGACCAAATCGAAAAGTCGGCGTCTTCAGGAAAGGCCGCGCGAACGGCTTCGATGGTGTCGGGAATAGCGGCATTGAGCGCAATGCGGAACTCGCTTTCGCCGCGCAGTCGATTCATTTCAGCGGCAAGCGAAAGCGCATATCGGCCTATACCGCGCTCCCTGTGGGGCGCCGACTGACAGGCTTGAAGATCGGTAAGGATTTTCATTGCTGGCCTTTCCCGTCCTGCTCATGCGCTGCGGCAAGTATTCTGTACACCCGCGTGCCGGCGCGCGAGAGCGGGACTTGGCCGGTATGTGTGGCCACGGCGTCCGCAAGCGGATGGAGAGGTGGGGTGTGACCAGCATCGCGCTGTCCGAATGCCGCCAAGCTCAAGATCCGCTGGCGCAAGCGACCTGTCAGCATCCGACCGCCAATCCTGCGCAGCATTGGAACCGCGGCTGCCGCGCGCAAGGCGCGCCGGGCGATATGGCGCGCAGAGTGACCCAAGATCCGCAATGGGGCTGTAATCCGCCAGGATCGACTGCCATAAATAACGTTAACTTCATTTTGCAATCTTTCGAGCCGCTCCGAGACGGCATGCAATGCCTGTCGCGAATGTCGGATTTCCTCTTCACGTTGTCCGAGTCGGCTTTCCAGATCCTCAATCAATACCCTGCGGTTCTCTGCGGCCACCGCCACCATATGCAGCTCGCGACGTACGAGCAGAATGGCTTGCTCAAACTCTGCCTTGCTGCTGCTTAATGTCGCTTCCAGTTCGTCAATGCGCTGTTGGCGCCTCTCGGCTTTATCCGCCGTCTCTTCCAACAATGACTGCCGTTCCAGCAGATGTGCTTCCAGAGCCCTTAAACGTTCCTGCTGCGCATGTGCCGTTTCAGTCACAACAAGCAAATCGGTGCGGTAGGTTTCAGCCTGGGCTGCCACCTCTTCCAGTACGTTTTGCCGCTCTACCAGAGACGCTTGCAGCGTCTTTAGGCGTTCCTGCTGCGCATGTGCCGTTTCAGTCACAACAAGCAAATCGGTGCGGTAGGTTTCAGCCTGGGCTGCCACCTCTTCCAGTACGTTTTGCCGCTCTACCAGAGACGCC
>JAKFFO010000093.1:0-3673 GCA_036675035.1 Oxalobacteraceae bacterium | reverse complement strand
TTTGTGCATCAATGCAGGGGAACCGGCGGATGAATCGGCATATCTGTATCTATTTGGTGCCTGATGCTCCACGGTTGGGAGGACGAGGCGCAATTTAGTGCGTCAGGCATTTCCGGTCAGCGTCGCCGTGACCGGAGATCTCTTTTTAGGCCGGATCGGTGATTGTGGGGCGAGCTTGCTATCATGCTTGCTCGATTGATTTTCTTGACGCATAACCATGTTCGATTTTTTCTTCAAACGGTCTGTGACCCATCCTCGGCCCGAAGCGGCGCAGAACGAGCCGAAAAAGGCGGAACCACAAGTGGCCTCCAAGTCGCTCAGGGAGACGGCCCTGGCACAAGCCGAAGCACTGGAGGGAGACGAATCGGCGGCCGTAGAGTTCATATTGAAGTGCGAGTACGCCGATGCCCGCTTCAAGGCGGCACACCATATTCATTCGGAGCCGCTGCTGGAACAGGTGAGCCACGCGATGCGCAATACGGACCGGCGCGTAGCGAAGCTCGTACAAAAGCGCCTTGACACGCTGCTGTCGGAACGGAAGACGCAGAGCCTGGCAGAGGAATGCATAAGCCAGGCGCGACAGCTGCTGGAGCAGCCGAAACTGACGCCGAACCAGGTCGCAGACCTGGATCGGTCGTGGGCCGCGGCCGGAAATCCCGGACAGGAATTGGCCGATTCGTTCGACGGTGTCCGCGCCGCATTGGGCGAACGGCTTGCGGCACAGGCCGCGCTGCAGCGCGCGGTGATCGACCTGGGTGTCAAGTTGCAGAAGCTGACAAGAGCGGCGACTGAAGCGCCGCATGTGTTCACGCCGGAGCGTTTGTCGCAAAACATCGACAGTCTTGAACAGGAACTGGCGCAGTATCGCGCAGACCGCGAAGCGCAATCGTTGCCGCAGCATTTGATTTCCGAGCTCGAGAAACAGCGCGAGCATTTCCGGCAAACGCTCGCCACAGCCGAGAAACATGCCGAAGCAATTGCTGTGCGCGAAGCGGCGCTTGACAAGTGGGAGCGCATGCCGGTTGATGAATTGAATCTGGATGCGCTGCGGCGTGCGTGGCTCGCGTTGCCTGCGTTGCAGGACGGATATGCGGCTGCACTCGATATTCGATTCAATGCGCTGTCCGAGCGCGTCGGCGTATCGCGCAAGCCAGTGAGCACGGCAGATAGCGCATCGGGCGACGCAAAACAGGACCACCGGCTTCATTTCAGAGAAGCACTGGATAACCTGGAAAAGGCGCTGGAAAGCGGCGCGCTGCAGGTTGCGGTCGATCAGGACAAGGCGCTGCGTGCGATCGAGTCGGCCGGCTTTGCCGCGCCAGACGCGCACGACGCGCGACTTGCAAGGGCCCGTGCCGAACTGCATCGTCTGCAGGGTTGGGCCAGATGGGGCGGAAACGTATCGCGCGAAGAGCTGCTGAAAGCGGCGGAAGAGTTACCCGGCAAGTCGCATGCGGTTGCCGAATTGGCAAAAAAGATTGGCAGCCTGCGCGAACGCTGGAAGTCGCTTGACAGTTCCGCCGGACCGGCCGGCAGGGACATGTGGGAACGCTTCGATGCCGCCTGCACATCGGCCTATGCCCCGGTCGCTGCACACTTCAAGAAACTGTCCGACGAACGCCATGCGAACCTGGAGAAGGCACGGTCGATCGTTGCCGATGTCAGGCGGTTTGCGAGTGCGTCCGATTGCGGCGGCGGCAGCATGGAAGAAATCGATTGGAAAGCTATCGCGGCTTTTTCATCCCAAATGCACCAGTTGTGGAGGCATCTCGGCCCGATCGATCGCAAGGAGAAGAAAATCATCGACACCGAGTTCGAGGCGGCGATGCACTTGTTGTCTGAGCCACTGGCCGCGCAGCGGGAAATCGAAATTTCCGCCCGTGAAAAAATGATTGCAGAAGCAGGTGGATTGAATCCGGCCGACCGACGCTCGATCGATGCGGTGAAAGCCTTGCAGGAACGCTGGCAGGAAAGGGCGAAAGCGTTGCCGCTGGACCGGAAGGACGAGCAGGCCCTATGGCAGCGTTTTCGCGGTGCGTGCGATACGGTCTTCAATAAACGCAAGGAAGCGGCACGCGAAGCGGACGCGGATCGGCAATCGCATTTGCGAGAGCGGGAGGCGCTGTGCGCGGCGCTTGAGGCTCTCGAACACGAGTCGGTCGAGGTTATTGCGAGGAAGATGCGTGACGCTACCCAAGCCTGGGACAGGATCGGCCCGGTTCCGCGGGCTTCCGAACAACAGATCGGAAAGCGTTATCAATCGGTGCTTGCGACCTTGAAAAAGCGCATGCATGACGCGCAACGTTCAGCCAAGGAAGCGCAGCTCGCTGCGCTGAGCGACAAGCTGACGCTGTGTCACGCGATGGAAGAAATAGTCGCAAGCAATCGGACGCCGGAGGATAGTGAACTGTCGCGGTCGCAATCCGCTTGGCAGGCTCTGCCGGTGCTTGCGCCCCCATGGGAACAGGCCTTGCAGGCAAGATTCGACAAGGCGATTGCGGCGCTGAAAACCGAAGACCGACAGCATGCAGCACTGCTGCAACAGAATCGCACGGTACTGGAACATGATGTGCTCCGCCTTGAAATAATCATGGGGATCGACAGCCCACCGGAGTTGTCGCGTGAGCGTTTGCAACTGCAGGTAGAAGTTTTGCAGGCATCGTTAAAGGCAGGACAAAAACCGCTGTCTCAACAAGAACGACTACTGCATATTGTCGGATTGCCTGCGCTGACGGATCATCAGCTTGACAGCCGCATGGAGCGATTGATTGCTCGCATTGACACTTTCAAGCCCTGATCTCGACTTGTATTTCGCTTGCAAAGAAGACTGGAATGTGAGCTTGCGGGCGTTTGAAATTATTACTGGTATAGGACATGACTCGGTCTGACACGATGGGGACGACTGAAAACATCTCAGTCCGACGCATAGCTGCCTGTCGTGCTTCGCAAAAGCTGGCTCTTAACGAGGCTGTAGGATAAGTCCATGAGGGGGCCGCAGACCTGATTTCCGGGGTCTGCTTGATACTCCCGAGTTGGAGATCGTTGAATACAGCGCGTTTGGAGACATCATTTTTCGTTGTCGATGGATTGAATTTTAATTTGGACTTACCCTACAGCCTCAACGCCACGTTGACCAGCGCACGACATATGCCGCCGTGAAGCCCCAAGTTCTCTGTCGCGTGTCTGCGTTGAACAATGAGTTAAAAAGCATTTTTTACGAATGAAGCGACGACAACGGCAGCCAAAGACTGCGCCAGAATAGTGTGTTGCTCTGCATCGAGACGCACTCCGTCGACATTTCCAGAAATAGTTACGGTAGCAGCTTCAAAGAAGTCGCACTTAAGCAAAGGTCCTAACATACCGCCATGTCATAATTTAAATCTGTTTTTTTAGGAATTGAATTATGCGTTCATTATTCTTTTTATCATTGCTCTTCGTTTCGGTGTCAGTATTTTCGGATAACGACTATGACAAATTTGAAGCGAAGAAAATAATTAAAACTGTGAATCAAACAGCAAAAAATGAAACATGCCCAAATGCTGAGAAGTTAGGTAATCCCCCCATTTTTAAAGTGGCCTGAGAGTAGAGGCTATGCGGCCAGGGCCAGTTTCTGTTTTGGGGTAATGCCGCCGATGGCCATATTGGGACGCTCGTGATTGTAAGACCACAGCCA
>JAKFFO010000071.1:0-79557 GCA_036675035.1 Oxalobacteraceae bacterium | reverse complement strand
GGGCAGCCGGGTGAAATTGCGATTCGCGGCCCCCAAGTAATGGCCGGCTACTGGAATCGGCCCGACGAGACGGCAAAAGTAATGACGCCGGACGGATTCTTCAAATCCGGCGATATTGGCATCATGAACCAAGATGGATTCGTGAAGATCGTCGATCGCAAGAAAGACATGATCCTGGTGTCTGGATTTAATGTCTATCCGAACGAAATCGAGGCGGTGGTGGCGATGCATCCGGGCGTACTCGAATGTGCATGCATCGGAGTGCCGGATGAGAATTCGGGTGAAGCCGTCAAACTGTTTGTCGTTCGCAGGGATCCGTCGTTGACGGTCGAACAGTTGATGGATTACTGCAAGGAGCAGTTCACCGGATACAAAAAACCGAAGTATATTGAGTTCCGCGATGATCTGCCGAAGACGAATGTCGGTAAAATTCTGCGCCGTGAATTGCGCGACGAAAAGAAAGCAGCCTGAGTCATTTCGCCAGCTAATGAAAAATCGCCCGCCAGCCGGGCGATTTTTTTGTCGCCGCTTCGATATCGTGCCGAAGTTATGTGGGCTGAAAACCTGTTAAAGCGCGCTATACGTTCAATGAGGGTAGCTGGCGCGGCTTGCGATCCTCTCCGGTTGCGACATAGGTAAGTGTCGCCTCCGTCACCTTCACCGTCTCTGCCTGCAAGCGATTGCGCTCCGCATAAACTTCCACGTTGACCGTGATCGATGTATTGCCGATTTTCACAATGTTCGCATAGAACGACAACAGATCTCCGACAAATACCGGGTGCTTGAAAACAAATGAATTGACCGCAATGGTGGCGACCCTGCCATTGGCGCGGCGTACCGCAGGCAAGGATCCTGCAATATCAACCTGTGCCATGATCCAGCCGCCGAATACGTCGCCGTGAACGTTGGCGTCTGCAGGCATCGGCATTACGCGCAGTTCCGGCATTCCATCCGGCAGGCAGCTATGGTGCTGGGTATCCAATTCTTTCATTCTCAAGCCCTCCTGGATTTTGTTAAACCGCTACAATCGCAGAGCTGAAGCATAAACCATTCTGATTCGATCCTCTTTCCCATGCGCCGCCATACCGCATCATCCACCGAACCGCCGGCCAATCAAAGTACCCGCAACGACTGGGCCGCACTGAAAACCCTGTTTCCGTATCTATGGACCTACAAATGGCGGGTAATGCTGGCGCTGGTATTTTTGCTCGGTGCCAAACTCGCCAATATCGGCGTTCCACTGGTGCTCAAAAAGCTGATCGATCACATGACGATCGGACCAGACAACCCGCAGGCGCTATTGGTTCTTCCAGTCGGAATCTTGATTGCGTACGGCTTGCTGCGCCTGTCCACTACGCTATTCACGGAGCTGCGAGAGTTCGTATTCGCCAAAGTGACACAACGCGCGGTGCGCACGATCGCATTGCAAGTGTTCCGGCATTTGCACTCGCTGTCGCTGCGTTTTCACTTGAACCGCCAGACCGGCGGCATGACGCGCGATATCGAGCGTGGTACGCGCGGCATCGCATCGCTCGTGTCGTACACGCTGTATAGCATCCTGCCCACCTTGGTCGAAATTACACTGGTGATTGGATATCTCGCACTGAACTACGATGTCTGGTTTTCCGTCATCACCGCTGGCGCATTGGCGTTCTACATCACATTCACGGTGCTGGTGACCGAGTGGCGCACCCATTTTCGCCGCACCATGAACGATCTGGATTCAAAGGCCAACGTCAAGGCAATCGATTCTCTGATCAACTACGAGACGGTCAAGTATTTCGGAAATGAGGATTACGAAGCGCGTCGGTACGATCAGGGCCTGCAGCATTATGAAAGTGCTGCAGTCAAATCGCAAACTTCATTGTCGGTATTGAACACCGGGCAGTCGATGATTATCGCGGCTGCGGTTACGCTGATTCTGTGGCGCGCAACCCAAGGCGTGATCGCAGGAACAATGACTCTGGGCGATCTGGTGCTGGTCAATGCGTTCATGATTCAACTATACATACCGCTCAATTTCTTGGGCGTGATTTATCGCGAGATCAAGCAGAGCATGGCCGACATGGAACGGTTATTTTCACTTCTGGACCAGCACCGCGAGATTGCCGATGTCCCGAATGGCCGGCCTTTGGAAGTGAAAGGCGCAGACGTGCGATTTTCGAAGGTTAATTTCAGCTATGAAAGCAAGCGACAGATTTTATTTGATGTGGATTTTACGATCCCGGCCGGAACCACTACGGCGGTAGTCGGCCACAGCGGATCGGGAAAATCAACCTTGTCCCGCCTGTTGTTTCGCTTTTATGACGTCGATTCCGGCAGCATTACGATCGACGGTCAGGATTTGCGCGATGTTACGCAGGCTTCGTTGCGGAGTGCGATCGGTATTGTCCCGCAGGATACTGTGCTATTCAACGATACGATCGAATACAACATCGCTTATGGAAAGCCCGGCGCCACCAGGGATGAAATTGTCGCGGCAGCCCAAGCTGCATCGATCCACGATTTTATCGAAACTTTGCCGGAGGGTTACGCAACGCCGGTCGGCGAGCGTGGCCTGAAGCTGTCGGGCGGAGAAAAGCAACGCGTCGCGATTGCGCGGACGCTGTTGAAGGATCCGGCGATTCTGATTTTCGACGAAGCGACTTCAGCGCTCGATTCAAAGGCCGAGCAGGCGATACAGGCTAAATTGAAGGAAATTGCACAGGACCGGACTACGCTGATGATCGCGCACAGGCTGTCGACAATCGCAGATGCCGAACAGATTCTTGTGCTTGAACATGGGCGCATTGTCGAGCGAGGAACGCATCTTCAATTGCTGGGGGCCAATGGTGCCTATGCGCAAATGTGGAGGAGGCAACAGGCGAAGCAAGAGGGCGCGCCCGGATCGCCTTTGCCCGCTCGGCTCGATGCGAATTCTGCGTCGGCGTAAAACCGAGTAGAGCGAATGCGCTGTCGGTTAAATTCTTTGCGGTGCATCGCCGAACAAAAGAAAAACCCGGCTTTGGCGGTAACGCATTGCATATATCGGTTGAGTACATTACGCTCGTGTTAAGAAAAAGGCGTATCTGAAAATTCCGGGAACAGGATTTATATGCAGCCATCACACCAGATTCCGTCCTACCTAACCCCGTCCGGCATCGGCCCCTGGGGCGTCTACCTGGAGCAGATCGACCGCGTCACCCCTTATCTCGGTACGCTGGCACGCTGGGTCGAGACCCTCAAGCGCCCCAAGCGCATCCTCATCGTCGATGTCCCGATCGAACGCGACGATGGCACCATCGCCCACTACGAAGGCTACCGCGTCCAGCACAATACCTCGCGCGGCCCCGGCAAGGGCGGCGTGCGCTTCCACCAGGATGTCACATTGTCCGAGGTCATGGCACTCTCCGCCTGGATGACTGTCAAGAACGCAGCCGTCAACGTCCCCTACGGCGGCGCCAAGGGCGGCATCCGGGTCGACCCGAAAACGCTGTCGCCGGGTGAGTTGCAACGCATGACCCGCCGCTACACCAGCGAAATCAACATCATCATCGGACCCACCAAGGATATTCCGGCCCCCGACGTCAATACCAACGAGCAAATCATGGCCTGGATGATGGATACCTATTCGATGAACCAGGGCAGCACGGCGTCCGGTGTCGTAACCGGCAAGCCGATCTCGCTGGGCGGCAGCCTGGGCCGCCATGAAGCCACCGGCCGCGGCGTGTTCGTGGTCGGCTGCGAAGCCGCCAGCCGCAAGGGCATCGACCTCAAAGGCGCGCGCATCGCGGTCCAGGGCTTCGGCAACGTCGGCGGCATCGCCGCCCGCCTGTTTGCCGAGGCCGGTGCCCGTATTATTGCAGTGCAAGATCATCAAGGCACGGTGGCCAACGACGCCGGCCTGGACATTGCCGCGCTGCACGCGCATGTCGCCGCCCATGGCAGCGTGGCCGGCTTTACCCACGCACAAGAAATCAAGGACCGGGCCCAGTTCTGGGACATCGACTGCGATATCCTGATCCCGGCCGCACTGGAACAGCAAATCAATGACAGCAATGCACACCGGATCCGCGCCAGGATCATCCTCGAAGGCGCCAACGGGCCGACCACTCCGGCGGCTGACGACATCCTGCACGACAAGGGCGTGCTGATCGTACCCGACGTGATTGCCAATGCCGGCGGCGTGACGGTCAGTTATTTCGAATGGGTCCAGGATTTCTCGAGTTTTTTCTGGACCGAAGATGAAATCAATCTGCGGCTGACGCGTATCATGCGCGAAGCGTTCGGCGCGGTGTGGCAGCTGGCCGACGAGAAGAAGGTCTCGCTGCGGACCGCCGCCTTCATTGCCGGCTGTACCCGGGTGCTGCAGGCACGCGAAATGCGCGGATTGTATCCTTGAACAATAGAAAGCATATTTACTAATATGAGCCATGTATTTCATCGGCATCTACGTCAATCCTATCCGGTTGCGGTGGGCAGTGACGGGCCATATCTGATTGATCAGCAGGGCCGGCGTTACCTCGATGGATCGGGCGGCGCGGCCGTTTCCTGCCTGGGCCACGGCCACCCGGCGATTGTCGAAGCCGTGCGTGAACAGGTATCCCGCCTGGAGTATGCGCACACGTCTTTCTTTACCAGCGAACCGGCAGAAATGCTGGCCGATGATTTGATAGCGCATGCGCCGGACGGCTTGTCGCATGTCTACTTTGTGTCGGGCGGATCGGAAGGTGTGGAAGCGGCGCTCAAAATGGCGGTGCAGTATTTTGGCGAAATCGGAAAGCCGGAAAAGAGCCATATCATTGCGCGCTGGCAGAGCTATCACGGCAATACGATCGGCGCGCTGGCGGCTGGCGGCAACCGCTGGCGGCGCAGGCAGTTTGCCGCGTTGCTGCCTGAAATGAGCCATATACCGGAGTGTTACGCGTATCGCGGACAGCATCAGGACGAGACAGCGGAGGCGTATGGGTTGCGCATGGCTGACACGCTTGAAGCCGAAATCCAGCGCCTCGGTGCGGATAAAGTGGCGGCGTTCATTGCCGAGCCGGTAGTGGGCGCGACAATGGGCGCCGTTCCCGCTGTACCCGGTTACTTCCGGCGTATTCGTGAAATATGTGACCGTCATCAGGTATTGCTGATTTTGGACGAAGTAATGTGTGGAATGGGTCGGACCGGCACTCTTCATGCCTGTGAGCAAGAGGGCGTCATACCGGACATCGAAGTAATCGCAAAAGGTCTGGGCGCCGGATATCAGCCGATTGGCGCGGTACTGGTCAACCAGCGTATCGTCGAGGCTATTCGCGAAGGATCGGGGTTTTTTCAGCACGGGCATACTTATCTTGGGCACCCGGTTGCTTGCGCCGCGGCGCTTGCGGTACAGCGCGTGATTCGCGAGGAAGGCTTGCTGGCGCGCGTGATGTCGCTGGGCGAGCAGCTTGACCGGATGCTGCGCCAGAAGCTTGATGGTCACCCCAACGTAGGCGATATTCGCGGTCGCGGACTGTTTCGCGGGATCGAACTGGTGGCGGATCGCAATACCAAAAAGCCGCTGGACCCTGCGCTGCGTACGCACGCGAGAATCAAGAGCGCTGCGATGGCAAAGGGGCTGCTTTGCTATCCGATGGGTGGTACCATCGACGGCGAAATTGGCGATCATATATTGCTTGCTCCGCCGTTCACGCTGACCGCCGATCAGATGGAAGAATTGGCCGACGGAGTGGCGCGCGCCATTCGGGAAGTTTTGCCTGTCGTAGTTTGATCGTTGTTTCTTGTTTTAATAAAAATGGAGAATAGAGATATGCGCATTTTCAAACCTCTCGTCGCTTTGGCCGCGACATCGCTGATGGCGGCGTTTGCCCCTCAAGCCGCCGCGCAGCAAAAATTCATGACCATCGGTACCGGTGGCGTGACCGGCGTGTACTATGCCGCCGGCGGTGCGATCTGCCGCCTGGTCAACAAGGAGCGTGCCAAGCACGGCATCCGCTGCTCGGTCGAATCGACCGGCGGCTCGGTCTTCAATATCAACACCATCCGGGCCGGCGAACTCGATTTCGGCTTTGCCCAGTCCGACGTGCAATACAATGCGATCAAGGGCGTCTCGCAGTACAAGGACGGTGCGTTTGGTGATCTGCGTGCGGTGTTCTCGGTTCATCCGGAACCGTTTACGGTGGTGGCTCGCAAAGAAGCCAATATCAAGAACTTCGCCGACTTCAAGGGCAAGCGCTTCAACGTCGGCAATCCGGGTTCCGGCACGCGCGCGTCGATGGAAGAACTGCTGGCAGCCATGGGATGGACGATGGATGCCTTCGGTCTGGCGTCCGAGCTGAAAGCCGATGAGCATGGCCCGGCACTGTGCGACGGCAAGATCGATGGCTTTTTCTATGCGGTCGGCCACCCGTCAGCGAATATCCAGGATCCGACCACATCGTGCGGCGCACAGCTCGTATCGCTGACCGGACCGGCGGTCGACAAGCTGGTTGCCGACAAGCCGTACTATGCCAAAGCCACCATTCCGGGCGGTCTGTATCCGAACAATCCGCAGCCGACCAACACCTACGGTGTACTGGCTACCATCGTCACATCGTCCAAGGTGCCGGCTGACAGCGTGTACCAGGTCGTCAAGGCCGTGTTCGACAATTTCGAAGAGTTCAAGAAATTGCATCCGGCGCTGGCCAATCTCAAGCCCGAGAACATGGTCAAGGACGGCCTGTCGGCACCGCTGCATGAAGGCGCAGCCCGCTACTACCGCGAGAAGGGCTGGCTGAAGTAATATTGGCATCGCGCCGCCCGGCTGCAGCATGGCGGCGAAGGAAACACCGAAAGGGCGTAGCGGTTGCTTCGCCCTTTTTTGATGCGATAGAAAGATAAAAACACGGAACAGGAGAGACGCATGGCAACTGATATCGAAAAGGCCCCCGAGGCCCTGCAACTGTTGGTGGCCGATGCCGATACCGGCCGACGCAATCCGGGCCGCCTGAGCGCGGGACTGATCTTCGGTACTGCGCTGGCGTGGTCGCTGTTCCAGCTCTGGTATGCATCTCCTTTGCCGTTCATGCTGGGTTTTGCGGTGCTCAACGATACCGAGGCGCGCTCGATCCATCTGGCGTTCGCGTTGTTTCTCGCATTTCTGGCCTGGCCGGCGTTCAAAAGCTCACCGCGCAACCGGATTCCGGTCGCCGATTGGGTACTCGCCGCCGCTGGCGCATTTGCCGGCGGCTATCTGCTGCTGTTCTATGCCGAACTGGCCACGCGTCCCGGCGAACCGATCCTGTTTGATATCGTCGTAGCTGCGGCCGGTGTCTTGCTGTTGCTGGAAGCTACCCGGCGCGCGGTCGGCTGGCCGATGGCGGTGCTGGCGATCCTGTTTCTCGCCTACTGCATGCTCGGACCTTACATGCCCGAAGTACTGTCGCATCGTGGCGCGTCGCTGAACCGGCTGATGTCGCACATGTGGCTTACCACCGAGGGTGTTTACGGCATTGCGCTGGGCGTGTCGACCGGCGCCATCTTTGTCTACGTGCTGTTCGGATCCCTGCTCGACCGCGCCGGCGGCGGCAATTACATGATGCAGGTCAGCTTTGCCGCACTGGGACATTTGCGCGGCGGCCCGGCCAAAGTGGCGGTGGTGTCGTCGGCGCTCAACGGCATGATCTCCGGATCTTCGGTATCGAATGTCGTATCCGGTGGCATCTTCACGATTCCGCTGATGAAAAAATCCGGCTACGGCGGCGTCAAGGCCGGCGCCATCGAGACCATGTCGTCGGTCAACGGACAAATCATGCCGCCGGTAATGGGTGCGGCCGCCTTCCTGATGGTCGAATATGTCGGCATTCCATACAGCGATGTGGTCAAACACTCGATCCTGCCCGCCTCGCTCGCGTACATCGGCTTGCTGTACATCGTGCATCTCGAAGCGCTCAAAATGGGCATGCAGCCGATCGTCCGGCGTGAGCCACGTCCTTTGCGCGACAAGCTGCTGCGGTTCGGCCTCGGATTATCGGGCAGCGTGATTGTCGTGGCGCTACTGTATTACCTGTTTGAAGCGATCAAGGCGATGCTGGGCGAAGCCGCGCCGTATGCGATCACCGCGGCAATGCTGGGGCTGTACCTGGTGTCCATCCGCGAAGCGGCACGCTGCCCGGATTTGCCGCAGGACATCGATGTCGACAATCCCAAACCACTCGATACCTGGCCGACCGTCAAGGCTGGACTGCACTTCCTGCTGCCGATCGCGACCCTGATCTGGGCGCTGATGGTCGAAGAGTTGTCGCCGTCGCTGTCGGCGTTCTGGGCCATCATGGTATTGATCGTACTGATGCTGACGCAGCGTCCGCTGACCGCATTCTTTCGTGGCGTCGATGCGCCAGGTGCATGGCGAGGCGGCACCGACGATGTCGTCCAGGGTTTGACCGAGGGCGCGCGCAACATGATCGGTATCGGTGTCGCCACCGCGACGGCCGGCGTGATCGTCGGCGCCATCACGCTGACTGGGCTCGGGCTGCGCATGACCGAATTTGTCGAGTTCGTGGCGCAAGGCAATGTGATCGCGATGTTGTTGTTTACCGCCTTTGTCTGTCTGGTGCTCGGACTGGGTGTGCCGACCACCGCCAACTATGTGCTGGTGGCCACGCTGATGGCACCGGTGCTGGTGGAACTGGGTGCGCGTTCGGGCATGGTCATCCCGTTGATCGCGGTGCATCTGTTCGTTTTTTATTACGGAATCATGGGTGATATTACGCCGCCGGTCGGGTTGGCGACTTTTGCGGCTGCCGCCATCTCCGGCGAAGACGCGATTCAGACCGGCATTCAGGGCTCGGTCTATGCATTGCGCACGGTGGTCTTGCCGTTCATCTGGATTTTCAATCCGCAATTGCTGCTGATCGATATCCATAGTGTCGGCGAGTTGATTCGCGTCGTGCTGGCGGCGACGGTCGCGATGTTGCTGTTTGCTGCGGTGACGATGAACTGGTTCCGCGTTGCCAACCGCTGGTGGGAAACCGCATTTTTGCTGATGGCGGTGATACTGCTGTTTCGCCCGGACTTCTTCATGGATCGTGTCACGCCGCCGTATCGCGACGTGCCGCCAGCTCAAGTCTTCGAGATGGCGAAGAATGCGCCGACGGACGCGAGCATGGTCATGACTATCAAAGGCACCACGCTGGAAGGTGAGGATCTGGTCAAGACGGTGGCGGTACAGCTCGGCGAGGCCGGTGCGGATGGCCGCAAGCGACTGGCCGATACCGGATTGCAATTGATGGCGCTGGGGGACAGCGTGCAGGTGGGCGCGGTGAAGTTCGGTTCGGTGGCGAAAAAGGGCGGATTCGAGTCCGGTTGGGAAGTAGCGGTGCTCAAGGCTCCGACTGACCGCCCCAGTCCGCACTGGTTTTATTTGCCGGCACTGCTGCTTGCCGGTCTGGTCTGGTGGAACCAGGGACGCCGCATGCAACCAGCGTTGAATCAATTGGCGCGAGCATGATGACCAGAGTAGCGTTGATTCATGCGCTGGCGCACTCGGTGGCACCGATCAATGACGAAATGGCGCGCCAATGGCCTGAATGCGAGCGGATGAATTTGCTTGATGATAGTTTGTCCGCCGATCTGGCTCGCTCGCCCAATGGATTGGACAAATCCATGCATGACCGCTTCATTGCGCTCGCCGAATATGCGATATCCACCGGTGCACAGGGTTTGTTGTTTACCTGCTCGGCATTCGGGCCGTGCATCGAAGCGGTAGCGCGGCGCTGCAGCGTGCCGGTGCTGAAGCCGAACGAGGCGATGATCGGCGAGGTGGTTCGGCTAGGCGGGCGCATCGGCTTGATCGCCACCTTTGCGCCTACGTTGCAGTCAATGCCGGCTGAATTTCCGGCAAATGTGGCGCTTATTCCTGTGCTCGCCGACGGTGCGCTTGACGCGCTGAATGCGAAAAACCTTGAACTGCATGACGACTTGATTGTCCAGGCGGCCAGACGGGCGGTGGCGCAGGGCGCCGACATAATAGCGTTGGCGCAGTTCAGCATGGCGCGTGCCGAGCCGATGGTGCGCGCGGCTGTGGCAACGCCGGTTGTTAGCACCGTAGGCAGTGCTATTCGAGCCATGCGGCTCGCGTTGCAGCAATCGAAATATCCATGATGAATTATCGCCAATTATTACTCGACAGTTTTCAAGCCGCCGTCGCAGCAGCCGATCCGATGCACATCGTTGCGCGCCATCTTCCCGATCGTCCAAAAGGGAAGACGCTGGTGGTCGGTGCCGGCAAGGCCGCCGCCAGCATGGCACGCGCCGTAGAGCTAGCCTGGCCACACGACGTGGCGCTAGAAGGCGTCGTCGTTACCCGTTACGCGCACGGGATGCCAACTGAGCGCATCCGAGTGGTCGAAGCCGGGCATCCGGTGCCGGACGAGGCAGGTGAGGCGGTTGCAGCCGAAATACTGGCACGGGTTTCTCAATTGGCGCCCGACGACCGCTTGATTGCATTGATATCGGGCGGCGGGTCGAGTCTTCTATCGTTGCCGGTCGTGGGAGTCTCGATGGCGGATTTGAAAGCGGTGACCACTGCATTGCTGAAATCCGGCGCGCCAATTACCGACATGAACATCGTCCGCAAGCATTTGTCGCAAATCCAGGGCGGTCGCCTCGCCGCAGCATGCAAGGCACCGGTCACTGCACTGGTTGTGAGTGATGTTACCGGCGATGATCCGAGTGCAATCGCATCCGGTCCTACCTGCCCGGATGCCAGTACCTATCAGGATGCGCTCGACATACTTCAGCGTTATGGCGTGGCTGCTCCGGATGCGGTAACCACTCATTTACAGGCTGGTGCAACTGGCGCCATTGACGAAACGCCGAAGCCGGAGAGCACGGTATTCACTCAGGTCACGACGACTGTAATTGCAACTGCACATCAAAGTCTGCAAGCTGCCGCCAATTTCTTTTTGGCGCACGGGATTACGCCGGTTATTCTGGGCGATACCGTGACCGGCGAGGCATCAGAAGTCGCCAAGGTTTATGCGGCAATGGTGCGGGAGATTCATAAGCATCAGCAGCCTTTCAAATCACCGGTTGCACTGATTTCCGGCGGCGAATGCACAGTCACTGTGCGCGGCAAAGGGCGAGGCGGGCGTTGCGCAGAATTTCTGTTGTCGCTGTCGGCAGAGCTCGGCGGAATGCCCGGCGTATATGCATTGGCAGCCGATACCGATGGCATCGACGGCAGCGAAGACAATGCCGGAGCGCTATTGCTGCCGGACACCAGGGCGCGCGCCGACGCGCTTGGTTTGTCAGCCGCAAAAATGCTGGCCGACAATGATGGCTACGGTTATTTTTCCGCGTTGACTGATCTGATCATTACAGGACCGACGCGCACCAATGTGAACGACTACCGGGTTATTCTGGTCATGTAAAATTGCGGTGATTCCGTCTCTGACGCAGCAATCATTCGACTCGCAGCCATACAATTCTGGAAATCCATTCGTCCTGAGCAACGAAGTGTATTGTATTGAAGAGAGTGAAACCTTATATCGTCGCCGGACAGAGTGGACGGATTTTCTGGACCCAGACGGATTTGTATATCAATCTCCAGTTCTGCATTCAGACTGAAAATTACCTGAATTAATCGCCAACCTCCATGCCAAACAAGTTATCCGGGACATCCCCCGCAAACATCACGATCATCCGTCCCGACGACTGGCACCTGCACCTTCGCGACGGTGCTGCTATGGCGGACGTATTGCCGCATACTGCACGGCAGTTCGGCCGTGCGATCGTTATGCCGAATCTGAAGCCGCCGGTTACCACCACGGCGCAGGCGCTCGCCTATCGCGATCGTATTCTGGCAGCGCTGCCGCCCGACATGCAGTTTCAGCCATTGATGACGCTGTACCTGACCGACAATACGCCGCCTGACGAAATCCGGCGTGCCAAGGATAGCGGCATGGTCCATGCGGTCAAGCTGTATCCCGCCGGCGCCACGACCAATTCCGATGCGGGCGTGACGGACTTGACGAAGTGCTACAAGGCGCTGGAAACGATGCAGGCGCTGGGCATGCCCTTCCTGGTTCATGGCGAAGTCACCGATCCGGCCATCGATATTTTCGATCGTGAAGCAGTCTTTATCGATCGGGTGATGAAACCATTGCAGCAAGACATGCCGGAGCTGAAAGTCGTATTCGAACATATAACGACCAAGGAAGCGGCGCAGTATGTGGACGAAGCTCCACGCAATACTGCCGCAACCATCACCGCGCACCACTTGCTATACAACCGCAATGAAATTTTCAAAGGTGGCATTCGCCCGCATTACTATTGTCTGCCGGTATTGAAGCGGGAAGAACATCGCCTGGCGTTGGTCCGGGCCGCAATTTCGGACAGCTCAAAATTCTTCCTCGGCACCGATTCGGCGCCGCATCCCAAAGGATTGAAAGAACATGCATGCGGCTGCGCCGGTTGCTATACCGCACTGCATGCGATCGAGCTGTATGCAGAAGCGTTCGAGCAGGCGAACGCACTGGACAAGCTGGAGGCCTTTGCCAGCTTTAACGGACCGGCATTTTATGGCTTGCCGCGTAATACGGATATGGTTACGTTGAAGCGTGAAACATGGGACATCCCTGCGGAATTGCCGTTCGGAGACGCGACGATCGTACCGTTGAATGGCGGCGAAAGCATGCACTGGAAGCTGGTGTAGCTCAAGTCGTCCCGTCCAACTTATCTCTGTCCATATCGCGGAAATGAGTGACTCGTTCTTGAGCCGCATTGATTGGGAGCGGCCGTGGCTGGCGCCATTGCTTCCGATAGCACAACCTATTCTACAGGCTGCGAACTGGCGGGATGCGCTGAATATCGCCGCGTCGGCACTGCGAAATCACCGTGGACTGCCGGTCCGTTTCGTGCCGCAGGCTGATCTGCCGGTCGACATCGCTTATGAAGCATTCATCAGCAGTACCGGCAATGTTCCAACCCGCGACAACTTGCATGATTTTTTCAATGCATTGATATGGCTGACCTATCCCGGAATAAAAGCGCAACTGAATGCGCTTCAAGCGGCAGAGATTGCCAGAGCAGCGGCGCGCATTGAGGGGATGCCATCATTGGGGACGCATCGAGGAAAGTTACGGGACGCTGCGACGATTTTCGATGAAAATGCCGCGCTGTTGATTGTCAGTGATTCCGCACTGGTCGACGCACTGCGCAACCATTTATGGCATGAAGTGTTCATGAACAGGCGTGCAGCGTTCGGAAATGATTGCGAAGTGCACCTGTTCGGTCATGCGCTTCTGGAAAAACTGAACTCACCCTACAAGGCGATCACTGCTCATACATGGGTCGTCATGGTCGATAGTTCCTTCTTTGCATTGAAGCCGGAGCAGAAGCGGTCTTGGATCGATATGCAAGTCGCCGGACAGCTGGCAAGTGGATCTCCACTATCCGGATTTACTCCATTGCCTGTCTTGGGCGTGCCTGGTTGGCATGATCATCAGGATATGGAATTTTACGAAGACATCACTGTATTTCGGCCGAAACGACGTGAGAAGGGTTAGCTCGGTTCGTGTTATCGGAAAGAATCGGCACCAATAAAAAAACGGGCTCACATGAAGTGAACCCGTTTTCATCCTGTAATGGCAAGTCAGCTATCAGCTTTCCTGCCTTGCACCGAAGGCCAGTGTTTGATCACTGCAATCGATGCAAGCTTTATAGGATTGATTAGAACAAGTGGTTGATACCAACGGAGAAGCCGGTTTGCTTGTTCGTGCCAGCTGGTGCAGCTTGACCAGGGTTAAATGGCGAGAACGTGCCAGAAAACTTTGCATGGTCGACTTCAGCGTAGAAGTTGGTACGCTTAGACAATGCATACGTACCACCAATCATCAGCAGATTCTTCTTGCCTTTTACGGATGCAGCTGCTGTGCTCAGCTCGCTTCTTGACTGATAGAAAGCTGCGGTCAATGCTGCTGCCGGAGTCATGTTGTAGCTTACGCCAACCCAAGCGTCACGAAGTTCGCTTTCAATTCCTGCCAATGCAGCGGAATAGCCAGCGTCACGGGAGTCATCTGCGTAACCAGCAGTAACACGGAATGGGCCGGTAGCAAATGCGCCACCAACGGTCCAGTTGTCTTGGTCTGCAACGCCAGTACCGCTATCACGGTTCGTGTAAGCACCGCCGATGGAGAACGGACCAGTTTTGAAGCCAGCGCCGATAGCTGCCGTTGCGCCGTCACCGATGCTGGAATTGGCGGCACTTGCCTCGCCCAGAGCATATTCAGCCATGACCGTCACAGGACCAAAAGCGCCCGTGTACTGGATATCATTGTCCAAACGGGTCAACAGACCTTGGCCGGCCATTGGGGTAATGCCGGTGTACTTGTAGACGAATGGATCATATCCGCCGATCGTTTTGAAGTTGACTGAGTACATATGGCCCAGATCGACCGTACCCCATGCACCGCCGAGGCCAACGAAAGCGGAACGATTGAAGATGCGATTGGTTGCGTTTTCCAATGCGCCGGTACCTGTGTTCCAGCCTGTTTCCAGGGTGAAGTGAGCATTCATTCCGCCGCCCAGATCTTCAACGCCTTTAAAGCCAAGGCGATTGGAGTTGTATGTACCATTGGAGCTCATGGTCAATACTCTTTCGCCAGTGGCCAAATTTTTGGCACTGCGAACGCCGGCATCGAACGAACCGTAAATGGTGACGCTGGTCTGAGCTTGTGCAGCACCTGCGAAAGCACCCAAAACTGCAAGTGCGAGAAGCGATTTTTTCATTGAGTAATCTCCAGAAGTTGTCGTGCTAAAATTTATTCGTTGCACCCAGCAAGTCCACTAGTGGTAACGTCCCTGCCGGCACTTCAAAACCGTTTGATTAAGAAGCTAGTAGTCATTTCATCAAATATCGGAGTTGAGGGCAAAGACAATTTGGGTTTTATAACAATTCGAACGCTTTTGTGTGGTGTGAGTGCAACGAGTTTTCCAATAAGAATGGCAAAGAAACAATGCGGAGCGGCTCATGAACAAATTGATCATTGGATTGGACAAGGCATTGCGGACGATTGCAGGCGTCGCATCTGCGACCCGACCAAATCCCGCGGATAACTTTCCGAACAGCGTTCTTGAATCATCGGCTCGGCGTCATAGTGCCGGATTGATGCGTGTAAATCATGTGGGTGAGGTTTGCGCGCAGGCGCTGTACGATGCTCAAGCTCAGTTTTCCGGGAACGATGAAATAAGGCGGAATTTTGCTCGGGCCGCACGGGAAGAAGAAGATCATTTGGCATGGACCGCGGAACGCCTGGCCGAATTGGGTTCGCGCCCGAGTATTCTGAATCCCGTTTGGTATGGCGGAGCGTATATGCTTGGAGCAATCGCGGCGCGATTGGGCGATGCACGCAGCCTGGGTTTTGTTGTCGAAACGGAACGACAAGTTGAAAATCATTTGGCGAGCTATCTGGACGCCTTGCCGTTACAAGATGAGAAATCGAGGGCCATCGTCGAGCAAATGAGGCTCGATGAAATAAGGCATGGGGAATCCGCCGAAGCTTTGGGCGCGACGCCGGTTCCTGCTCCAATACAAAACACAATGAGGGCCATGGCAAAGGTGATGACAACCACTGCCTATTATTTATAGGGCGCGCCTCGCATACCGGTTTTAAGAAAAGCCGGTCGCCCAAAGGAATGAAAATTCAACTTCTTGATTGGAAATCTGAAAAGCTCCTGAGCCGCGCTCATCATTGTCTAAATTTTTGGCAGTCCCCCCAACTGTCCATTGCTATACGTCAGGCCGGAGCCTGATCGTCCACGATCTCAAAGGAATGTGTCATTTCGGCGGTTTTTTCCAGCATGATGGACGCCGAACAATATTTTTCATGCGAAAGCTTGATGGCGCGTTCCACCAGATTCTGTTTCAGATTTCGTCCGGTGACCGTAAAGTGAAAATGGATTTTGGTGAATACCTTGGGATCTTTTTCCGCCCGCTCCGACTTGAGGGTGACGTCGCACCCCCGAATGTCCTGACCGCTTTTTCGCAAAATCAAAACCACATCATAGGCAGTGCAACCGCCGGTTCCTGCCAATACTACTTCCATCGGCCGCGGTGCAAGATTGCGTCCGCCGCCATCCGGTGCGCCATCCATGGTAACAACATGGCCCGAGCCGGTTTCGGCCAAAAAAGTCATGCCGGACAAGCCGGTCCAGCGTACGGTACATTCCATTTTTTCCTCTTCGATTTCAAAGCAGCGATATTGTAGCGCTTCTGATAATTGAAATCGGAGTGCCTTTGGAAAGGATTACGTGAGACGTTTGCCCGTTGAGCCGAATGCAATAGTGCTTGTTTGTTGCGACGCCACATTATTCATAGTGCGGAAGGAAAATCACAATCCGGTAAATCCACCTTAAATATTTGAATACAAACATTAAATATTTAATATGGACTCTATAAATCTAAAAGCTCTTCTGCGTATCTTGCAAAATTCTTGCGATGCACAATTCGTTTGTCTATAATTGTTTCATCGATTGTTCATATGCATCTTGCTGGTGACAGTCACCCGTTTGTCTCCTCCACCTCCTCGTTTGATGTGGATTTAAACCCGAAGCCAGTCGCTTCGGGTTTTTTTTACCCGAATGCGATGATGAAAGTGGGGTGATCAAATTTCGGATTAGGGAAATTGACGGGTTAAGCCATAAAAGCATATAATTTCAGGTTCTTCTGTTTGCTCAGGAAGAGATAACAAGGACGAGTCTGCGAAATTCAGGAATATTGAGTTCGTGGAACCACCAATTTGAGCGAATCAATCTAGTTAGGAAGTCATCATGAAAACCTTTTCCGCTAAAGGCCACGAGGTCAAGCGAGACTGGTTCGTGATTGACGCGACGGACAAAGTCCTCGGACGTGTTGCCAGCGAAGTGGCACTCCGATTGCGCGGCAAACACAAACCGGAATTTACCCCTCACGTCGACACGGGCGATTTCATTGTCGTGATCAACGCAGGCAAGCTGCGCGTCACAGGCACCAAGGCAACAGATAAAACATATTATCGCCACACCGGTTATCCGGGCGGCATTTATGAAACCAATTTCGTGAAGATGCAACAGCGTTTTCCGGGGCGTGCGCTTGAAAAAGCGGTCAAGGGCATGCTGCCTAAAGGCCCTCTCGGCTACGCGATGATCAAAAAGCTCAAGGTGTACGCAGAGGCAACGCATCCGCACACTGCACAGCAACCCAAAGCACTAGAACTCTAAGGAAAAGACATGATCGGTAACTACAATTACGGAACCGGCCGTCGCAAGAGTGCAGTGGCGCGGGTGTTCATCAAATCCGGCTCGGGCCAGATCGTCGTCAACGGCAAGCCTGCGAACGAGTATTTTTCGCGTGAAACCGGTTTGATGGTTATTCGTCAGCCGCTGGAACTGACCAACAATGTCGAGCGTTTCGATATCATGGTCAATGTCAACGGCGGTGGTGAATCCGGTCAAGCCGGAGCAGTGCGTCATGGTATTACCCGTGCGCTGATCGACTATGATGCAACTTTGAAGCCCGAACTGGCCAAGGCCGGTTTCGTGACTCGCGATGCGCGTGAAGTCGAGCGTAAAAAGGTTGGTTTGCGCAAAGCACGTCGCGCAAAGCAATTCTCCAAGCGCTAATCTGCGTTTTCGACATATCGAAAAGCCGCCCGGTTTGCGCCTGGCGGCTTTTTGTATTTGGTCGTGCCATTTGTGCCATTGGCCGGATTGCGATAAAACGGCAGTTACCGCGAACTGCATCGCCTGTTAAAATAAAAAAACAAAGTGAGTCAAGCTCAGGAAAGCAAATGATCAAAGTTGGTATCGTTGGGGGAACCGGTTACACAGGTGTGGAATTGCTGCGGTTGCTGGCACCTCACCCACATGTCAAATTGACCGCAATTACCTCGCGCAAGGAAGACGGCATGCCCGTGGCGGATATGTATCCGTCATTGCGTGGCCATGTATCGCTGGCATTTTCATCGCCCGAGAAGGCAAAGCTGACGGAATGCGATGTGGTGTTCTTTGCGACGCCTCATGGCGTTGCGATGGCGCAGGCTCCGGAATTGGTGGCGGCCGGTGTCAAAGTTATCGATCTCGCTGCTGATTTTCGATTAAAAGACACTGCGGTATTCGAGAAGTGGTACGGCATGCCACATTCATGTCCGGATCTCTTGAAAGAGGCGGTGTACGGCCTGCCGGAAGTCAATCGTGACGCGATCAAAACCGCACGCATCATAGGCCTGCCCGGATGTTATCCGACCACGATGCAACTCGGCTTTGCGCCGTTGCTTGCGCACGACAAGCCGCTGGTAAATGAAACCGCATTGATCGCCGATTGCAAATCAGGCGCGTCCGGAGCAGGGCGGAAGGCGGAAGTATCGAACCTGCTGGCCGAGGCTTCCGATAACTTCAAGGCCTATGGTGTCAAAGGACATCGGCATCTGCCGGAAACCACCCAGGGTTTGCAGGCAATCTCCGGGCGGAAAGTTGGATTGACCTTCGTGCCGCACCTGGTGCCGATGATCCGCGGCATTCATTCAACCTTGTATGCCACTATTTTGCCGGAAGCGCGTACTACCGATTTTCAATCCTTGTACGAGAATCATTTCCGGCATGACCGGTTTGTCGATGTGATGCCTCACGGCAGCCATCCCGAGACACGCTCGGTACGGGCTTCCAATATGCTGCGCATCGCTGTGCATCGTCCCGACAATGGCGATTTGCTGGTGATTCTGGTGGTGGAAGACAATCTGGTCAAAGGCGCTGCAGGGCAAGGAGTCCAGTGCATGAACATCATGTTCGGACTGGATGAAGCTACCGGATTAAATCACGTTCCGATAATGCCTTGAGTGCCAATCGCACCCATCACCATCATGCACGAATTTCAAAATTTTCCTCTGTGAAGCTGAAGCTCTGGTTTCGGCGCCATTCAATATCGGCGCCGAAAATGACCATCAAAACCCAATTGCCGTGGCCACTGAAAGTGGCTGTTATTGCAATCGTACTGGGCTTGGCAAGTGCAATCGCAATGTGGACTTATGATCTGGGTCGCAGCTTTGCGGGTTTCGGCTCGGCGCCCTCGATCGCACAAATGGAAGATCTTCAGGAGCGGGTCGAGCAACTCACGCTCGAGCGTGACCGATATTCGAGTACCGTCAATTCGGCCGAAAGCCAGCTCAATATTGAGCGCTCGGTACAGAAGCAACTTGCCGCGCAGGTAAAAATACTCGAGTCCGAAAATGCCAAACTGAAAGAAGACCTCGCGTTCTTTGAAAAACTGTTGCCGGCTGACACTGGCAGTGGAATCTCGATCAGGCGCCTGAAGGTCGATCTCATTGCGCCAAATCAACTTCGATATCGTTTGTTGATTATGCAAGGCGGGAAAGGTGGTCGGGATTTTGTAGGGGATTTACAATTTGTGGTGACTGTTGTGCAGGCCGGTAAAAGTGCTATGATCGTATTTCCACGAGGAAATACGGACGACGCTAATAAGTTGAAACTCGGCTTTAGGCACTATCAGCGCGTGGAAGGTACCTTGACCTTGCCTGAGGGGGCAGTGGTCAAGGCCGTCCAGGCTAAAGTGCTTGAAAAAGGGCAAATTCGCGCACAGCAGTCTGCCAATTTGTAAAGGAGAGCCGCATGTTTGGCCACAAAGCAAAAAATACGATCGATAGTCTTATAGGTGCATCGACCAAGATAGAGGGCAATCTGCATTTCAAGGGCGGCTTGCGCATTGATGGTCATGTTATTGGTAACGTCATCGCCGAAGCAGGCGACACCAGCATGCTGGTCATTTCCGAACAGGCAAAGGTCGAGGGTGAAATCAGGGTTGCGCATCTTGTCGTCAATGGGGAAATCGTTGGTCCGGTTTATTCATCGGAACTGCTTGAATTGCAGCCGAAGGCCCGCATAACAGGTGATGTATATTACAAAGCGTTGGAAATGCACGGTGGCGCATTGGTGTCGGGTAAGTTGACACATGATCAGGTCGGCGAGCAGGTATTGAAACTGGCTCCGCCCAAGCTTGCGGCATCGAATGCGTAATCAGCATCGAAGACTTATAATAGGTCATTGTCTGCCAAGTAGGAGCCCGAAATGAATGCAGTTTCAGAAATGCCCGCACCGATTGTTTTTTCGGATAGCGCGGCAACAAAAGTTGCACAATTGATTGAAGAGGAAGGCAATCCCGACCTGAAACTTCGCGTGTTCGTACAGGGCGGAGGATGTTCCGGTTTTCAGTACGGCTTTACCTTCGATGAAATCGTCAACGAAGACGACACCACCATGACCAAGAATGGGGTGCATTTGCTGATCGATTCAATGAGCTATCAATATTTGGTGGGCGCGGAAATCGATTACAAGGACGATCTGGAAGGTGCGCAGTTTGTAATCAAAAATCCGAATGCGACAACCACTTGCGGCTGCGGATCGTCTTTTTCTGCATGACGTTCATCAATTGAAAAAAAAGCGCAGATTTTTCTGCGCTTTTTTTATGGGAAATGCATCTGCGGGTCGTTCAAGCCGGGTAGAGCGCACCCAGGATCCGGCCGCCCTTCGCCCCCGTCACATCGGGCAGATTCCCGGCCTTGCGCTCGATGAACCGATGCGCCAACCATGCGAACGCAAGCGCTTCCACGTTGTTCGGCGGTATCCCGAGTGCTGCTGTTGACGAAACAACGGCCGATTGGTTGTTGTCGACCAAAGCCTGCTGCAGCTGGGTCATCAAATGACTGTTATAGGCGCCGCCGCCGCACACATAGACCTCCTTGGCCTCTTTTGCATGTGCGGCTATCGCGTCCGCCACTGTGGTAGCGGTCAACGCGGCAAGCGTAGCCTGGACATCCGATGGCGTTGCATTGGCATACGATGCAAGTTTGCTTGCGAGCCAATCCGGATGAAACAGGTCGCGCCCTGTACTCTTTGGCGGCGGTAGCGAAAAAAACGGTTCACTTCGTAACTCATCAAGCAAGTCTGAAATTATTTTTCCGCTCGCTGCCCATACGCCACCTGCGTCATACCTTTCATTCAAGTGACTGCCAATCCAGGCATCCATCAACGCGTTTCCGGGGCCGGTGTCAAATCCGATTACGCGGTTATTTGCTTTATTTCCAAGGACGCTGATGTTGCTGATGCCACCGATGTTGACGACGACGCGCTGGACATCGTCGGCGGCAAAGATGGCTTGATGGAACGCAGGCACCAGGGGCGCGCCCTGACCGCCGGCGGAAATATCCCGGCTGCGGAAATCCGCGATCACGTCGATGCCTGTCAGTTCGGCCAGAAGCGCCGGATTATTGGTTTGGCGGGTATAACCCAGCGCGGGTTGATGCCTGATTGTCTGTCCGTGAACGCCAATGGCGCGCACATCGGAAGGTGGCACGCCAGCCTGCTCAAGTAATTCTTTGACACAATCGGCATAGTATTGTGCCAAGGTATTGGCGACCATCGCCTCGCGATGAATTTCATCGGCGCCTGCGGATTGCAAGCCCATCAAATCATTGCGCAGCGTGGATGGAAACGGGACATACGCAGATGCCAAGCTATCGATGCGTCCGCGCGAAAAATCCTTGGGAAATGCCGCGAGAACTCCGTCAACGCCGTCCAGGCTGGTGCCGGACATGAGGCCAATGACAAGTGAACTGGAGGAATGTGGCGAGGACATAAGATACCGTTCGACGTCGGCCGATTCGAGTGGTGGCTACCGGGGGCAGCATCAGAGGGCGAATGCCCGCGACAGCAACTCCTAAATGGACGATTCTACTTCGATGCAAGCTTGAGACGGTTATCGGGCGGATTCAGCAAAGCGAAGCGATGTGTCATGTCGTTCGCAACAAGCTGGAAACGCTTCAGCTGCGCACCGGTCAGCGGGTGTGCATTCGGTACATCGATCGAAAGCGGATTGCGCGGTACGTTATTGACCCGGAACTCATAATGCAAATGCGGTCCGGTAGACCAGCCGGTTGACCCCACATGGCCGATGACTTCGCCCTGGCTGACCTTCGTGCCTTTGCGAATACCCTTGGCGAAACGGCTCATGTGCGCATACAAGGTTGAATAGTTGGACCAGTGCTTGATCACGATGGCATTTCCGTAACCGCCTTTAATGCCGATAAAGTCGATCACACCATCGCCCGATGCACGGATTGGTGTGCCGGTTGCGGCGGCGAAATCAACGCCCTTGTGGGCCTTCCATCGACCGGAAATCGGATGGCGGCGAACCGAGAAGCCGGACGAAATTCTGGAAAACTCCAAGGGTGACTTCAGGAAGGCCTTCTTCAGCGACCTTCCATCAAAGCCATAGTATCCGCCACCATGGCTGCTGCCCGGATCGTCAAACCAGACCGATTGATAATGGTTGCCGTCGTTATGAAATTCCGCTGCCAGCACCCGCCCGGTACGAATATACTCGCCGCCTTGCCAGAACGTTTCATATACAACGTTAAAGCGGTCGCCACGGCGCAGATCGGACGCAAAATCGATATTCGTCGCGAACATATTGACGATCTGCATCGCGATCGGATCAGGTATCCGCGCTGCGTCGGTCGCGGCGAACAGCGATGACTTGATTTCCGCCGTACGCATTTCGATACGCTTTTCCGGAACGGCGGAAGACTCCGATGCCTTGAATCCTTCGCCCTCGCGCTTGATCAGAATCGTCTTGACCGGTTCGTCGCGGCCGTCAACGACCGTCGTGCTCAACCACTGCAGTTCACCATTTTCGGTAGTCTGGACTTGTACTCGCTTACCTGCTTTCAATTGCAAAATCTGGCGGGCTGCGGGATCCGACTTCATGAAGGCCGTCGCCGCTTGGTCGTCAACGCCGAGGCGATTCATCAATGTTGCCAGTGTATCGCCCGGGCGAACCCGTTCTTCGCTGATATAAATCCGGGGTGATTGTTCCAGCGAAGCGATTTGCTCGGCAAGGTCGGGCAGTGCAAGTTCCTGGGCAATGGATCGAACGGGCAGATCGGACGCATCCGGCGCCATCGGAGCGACACCTGCGGCACCGAAGGCACAGGCCGCAAAAAATAATGCGGTTCCCGAGACGATGCGCGTTTTTCGTGAAGTGCCAAGCAACCACCGGCCGTGGGTGCGAGCATTCAGTAATTTGTCTATGGCGATCATGCAATACGTTAAAATTTACCGTTTCCCTGATTACCTTCTCAGGATTTCTGCTGAGTTGTCAGACGGCAAGGTTGGTTGGAGGGGAATTATATCAAACGCATTGCACGGATTTTTCCTTAAATTTCATTTTCCTTAGACCTATGGACGCAGATCAATTGTCAAACAAATCACCTGCACCGCTTGATGGCGCTCCTCAGAAATCGCTCGTATTATCCGATGTTGTGCAGGAGGCAATGGCGATCACCAAGCGCGGCATCGACGAACTACTGATCGAGGGAGAATTCGCGCAGAAGCTGGTAAGTTCTGAAAGAACCGGCAAGCCGCTGCGAATCAAGCTGGGGCTGGACCCGACCGCGCCGGATTTGCATCTCGGGCATACAGTCGTGCTCAACAAGATGCGTCAACTGCAAGATTTAGGCCATACGGTAATATTTTTGATTGGCGATTTTACGTCGATGATCGGCGACCCCTCGGGCCGAAACGTTACTCGGCCGCCGTTGACGCGAGAGCAGATCGAGCAAAATGCCAAAACCTACTTTGCTCAAGCCAGCCTGGTTCTGGATCCCGCCAGGACTGAAATCCGATACAACTCCGAATGGTCCGATCCGCTCGGCGCGCGTGGAATGATCGAGCTGGCTGCAAAATATACAGTGGCCCGCATTCTGGAGCGTGAAGATTTTACCAAGCGCTTCAAGGCAGGTACGCCGATTTCGGTGCATGAACTCCTGTATCCGCTGATGCAAGGGTACGATTCCGTCGCATTACGCTCGGACCTGGAGCTCGGCGGGACCGACCAGAAATTCAATCTGCTGGTCGGCCGCGAATTGCAGAAAAATTATGGGCAGGAGCCGCAATGCGTTCTTACCATGCCGCTGCTCGAAGGATTGGACGGGGTCGAGAAGATGTCCAAATCCAAAGGCAACTATATTGGTATAACCGAGCCCGCCAATACCATGTTCGCCAAGGTGATGAGCATTTCCGACGTGATGATGTGGCGATACTACGATTTGCTGTCGTTTCGCTCAATTGCTGAAATTTCGCGATTCAAGCAAGAAGTCGACGGGGGACGCAATCCACGCGATATCAAGGTGTTATTGGCGCAGGAGATCGTGGAGCGATTCCATTCCCGCCGTGCCGCCGAAGATGCGTTGCAGGATTTCAACAATCGCGCAAGAGGCGGCATACCCGACGATATCCCGCAAGTTTTGCTGACCGGGGCGCCGCTCGGGATTGGGCAGGTACTGAAGCAAGCCAATCTTTGCCCGTCTACTTCCGAGGCCTTGCGCATGGTGGAGCAAGGCGGTGTGCGTATCGATGGCGCCGCCGTCAGTGACAAGGGCTTGCGGCTGGAAGCGGGGACTTTTGTGGTGCAAGTCGGAAAGCGGAAATTCGCACGGGTGACATTGAATTGATCGGTTTGCTGCAGCGTGTGACGCACGCATCAGTAGCGGTTGAGGGGGCCACGATAGCTGCGATCGGTGCCGGCTTGATGGCTTTGATTTGTGCGGAACGCGACGACACAGAAATGCAAGCCGATGCGTTACTAAGCAAGCTTCTCGCATACCGTGTATTTTCGGACGACAACGGCAAGATGAACCGAAGTGTCGCTGATGTAGCAGGCGGCCTGCTGCTGGTGCCGCAATTTACGCTGGCCGCGGATACCCGATCCGGAACGCGGCCGTCATTCACGCCGGCGGCCGCCCCCGAAAAGGGCGCGGCGCTGTTCGATTATTTCGTTGCGCAAGCGCGGGCAAGGCACCCGGTGGTCGAAACAGGGCGCTTCGGCGCGCATATGCAGGTGTCATTGATTAACGATGGGCCGGTCACCTTCTGGCTGCAGGTAAAGCCGCAACCATAGAACTTGCATGCCGGTTTTCTGAACGAGGGTCAGCAAGCTGTATCCAATTCAATTTGATTTGCACACCACAGGAGATGAGCATGAAACTTTGGAGCGATTCATTCAGGGACGGAGCCACTATTCCAGGCCAGTTTGCGTTTGGCGTCATTGATCCGGTGGCACATGTTGCCCTTGCCAATAACAGAAATCCCCATCTCGCCTGGAACGATGTTCCGAACGAGGCAAAGTCATTGGTGCTGATCTGCCACGACCGCGATGTGCCGTCACGTGGTGACGATGTGAATCAGGAAGGAAAAACGGTGCCGGCGGATTTGCCGCGCGTCGATTTCTTTCATTGGGTTCTGGTTGACTTGCCGGCGAACTTGAAAATGATACAGGCCGGCGAATTTTCCGACGGCATACAACCGCACGGAAAATCCGGCCCTGAAATAGCCAGTCATGCAACGACCGGCGCCCGTCAGGGCCTCAACGACTATACCGGCTGGTTTGCCGGCGACTCGGACATGGCGGGCGATTATTTCGGCTATGACGGCCCTTGCCCACCGTGGAACGATTCGATAATTCATCATTATGTTTTCACAATGTATGCAGTGAATATCGCGCGATTGCCGGTCGAAGGAAAATTCACCGGTGCGCAAGTACGTGATGCGATTCGCAATCATATTCTGGCCGAAGCAAGCATTGTCGGTACCTATAGCTTGAATCCGGCGGTGGCACAGTCGGCGACAAGATAACCGAATGGAATCACATGACTGAAATTATATTGATCCGGCACGGCGAGACGGAATGGAACGCGGTAAAGCGCCTGCAAGGCCATCTGGATATTGCGCTCAATGCAGAAGGCGAGCGGCAAGCGGCAGCGCTTGGGCGAGCGCTCCTGAATGAGCACCTTGATGTTGTGGTCTCCAGTGATTTGCAGCGCGCGCGGCAGACGGCACAGGCAATCGCAATGCCGCGTGGCATGGAAATAGAACTCGACTCCGGATTGCGTGAACGATGCTATGGTGCGTTCGAGGGTGTGCTGTATAGCGATATCGCCGGGCGTTTTCCGGAAGCCTATGCTGCGTGGCAGGCGCGCGAGATCGATGCACGCTTTCCGGAAGGGGAGCGCAAAGCGGAAACCCTGCGCGAATTTTATGAGCGGGCGGTAAGCACGATCATCCGCCTCGCTTCACATTATCAAAACAGGAAAATTGCTCTGGTTACTCATGGCGGGGTACTGGAATGTGCATACCGGGCAGCCACGGGTGTTGGATTATTGTCACCTCGTGATTTTGATATCTTCAATGCAAGCATTAATCGAATTGTGTGTAACGGTGCTGAATTACAGGTTGCAGAATGGAGCAACGTCATGCACTTGACGCAGACAGTGCTGGATGAAATCGACAAATAAGTTTCGGTCGCGCATATAATTTCCGTAAGGCATCAACCGCATTAAAAACATATGTGATCCCCGCTTGTTTTTCAGTGTAGGAGCGCTTGCTTGAATAACAATCGATTCACGATTTACCGACGCCGGGAATTTTCATGAGACTTAATCCATTTTTATCACATCAGCCCGAAACCACTGCCTCGAAAAACCCGGCACCGAATCGGCATGGTGCGGATGCCGAACATGCTTCTTTGGCGACGGCGCTGTATTCTCTGCTGGAAACGCTGCCGCAATCGTACAGCGGGCGCGAAAATATTCGTCTTTTGTGTGACGCAATACTGGGCGGAAGTTCCCATCTGCGGTTCGTGTGGTTCGGTTTCTGCAAGAGCGACTCCGAACACGCTGCCCCGTTCGCGGCGGTAGGCGAATGTGCAAGCGAAAGCGCGGACTGGAATTTGCCCAGCAATTGTTTTGATGCAGCAGGACCACATTCCCAGGTATTTGCCGGTAATGGCGAATCGCACGTTGGGCTGGGCGGGTTGTTTGCGCCCTGGCGCGAAAATTCGACAGGTTGTTCGGTGCGCTCCGCGCTGGCAATTCCGCTGCGGTTCGAAAAACGCAGCTTGCGCGGCATGATCGTGTTTTACGCCGACACCCAAGATTATTTCAGTCGCATGGATACGGCGCTGTTCCAGGCGTTTTGCCATGTTGCGGAGATCATCTGGAAGCAATCGAATCTGATGAATATGCTCACGCAAAAGGCGCAGCAGGATCCGCTGACCGGGCTGATGAACCGGCGGCATACCGTGCAGGTTCTTGAAAAGCATATGGCGCACAGCGAGCAGACGGATGAACCATTGTCCATCCTCATCTGCCGAATCAAGGACTTTAACAAGCTCAATGACGTCTACGGTTGGCTGGCGTCTGATGCGATTCTGGCTGCATTTGCCAAAGACGTGGGCTTGCAGCTGCGTCCGCAAGACAACGGCGGGCGCTGGACCGGCATCGAATTCTTGTATATTTTGCCGCAGGCAAATGCCAACGAAGCGATGACGTTGGCGCAACGCATTCAGGATTATTTCCTGGTACATCCGGTTACGGTTAAAAACTGGTCGGTCCGTCTGGCGCTGACGGTTGGTGTCGCAACTTATTCCAAGCAGATTATCGGCGTCGATGACTTCATATTGCATGCCAATCAAAGCACGTCGGGGGTATCTGACGAATTGCCGTTATAAGCGCATGCAAGGCAGTTCAGCCGGCATGACCTAATCGGCATTACGCCGGATATCCAGTGTTCAAGCCGGATTGCTAGGGTACGGCGCGGTTCTGGGGATAAAATAGCGTCTTTTCGCCAACCCCTTTTGCCATGAATATTGGCCCCTACCTCCTTCGCAATAACGTCTTCGTCGCGCCAATGGCCGGTGTGACGGACCGGCCTTTCCGGCAGCTTTGCAAGCAGCTCGGTGCGGGCTACGCGGTATCTGAAATGGCTGCATCCAATCCACGCCTGTGGGCGACGGAAAAGTCTGCGCGACGAACAGATCACACCGGCGAAATGGAGCCCAAAGCGGTGCAGATCGCCGGAGCCGATCCAGCGATGCTGGCCGAATGCGCAAAATTCAACGTCGACCGCGGTGCGCAAATCATCGACATCAATATGGGCTGCCCGGTCAAGAAAGTTTGCAACAGCTGGTGCGGCTCGGCTTTGCTGCAGAATGAAAAACTGGTTGGCGAAATCCTGGATTCCGTGGTTGCCGCGGTGAATGTCCCGGTTACATTGAAATTTCGTACCGGATGGGATCGGCAGCACAAAAATGCATTGAATATTGCCCGCATCGCACAAGCAAGCGGCATCGCCATGCTCACCTTGCATGGACGTACGCGTGCCGATGGCTATAGTGGCGCTGCCGAATATGACACTGTGGCAGCGGTAAAGGCGGCTGTGTCAATTCCGGTTGTCGCAAACGGAGATATAACGTCACCGGAAAAGGCAAAATTCGTGCTCGATACGACCGGCGCCGATGCCGTGATGATTGGCCGTGCTGCACAAGGCCGTCCATGGATTTTCCGCGAAATCGATTTCTTTTTATGTACCGGCCAACATTTGCCGCCCCCGATGATTGCTGAAGTGCGTACCCTGATGCATGAGCATTTGCAGGCGCACTATGCGTTTTATGGCGCGTATCTCGGGGTGCGTACCGCGCGCAAGCATATCGGCTGGTATGTGCGGGATCTGGTCGGTGGCGAGGCGTTCCGGCAGAAAATGAACGAACTCGAAAATTGCGATGACCAGCTTGTGGCCGTAGATAGTTTTTTTGAAAATCAATTGGCACATGGCGAGCGGTTACAATATCGTCTGATTGAAGAAAAACTGGCCGCTTGAAGCCATCGAGAAGAACGACAAGTTTGAGACATCGCACACAATGAGCAAAGACAGTATCCAGGACGTCGTCAAGAAAAGCCTTGAAAAATATTTCAAGGATTTGGGAGAGCAGGCGCCATCCAATGTCTATGAAATGGTCGTGTCCACCGTTGAAAAGCCGATTCTCGAAGCGGTGATGGCCCGCGCCGACGGCAATCAATCGCTGGCCGCCGATATGCTTGGCATTAACCGCAACACGCTGCGCAAAAAGCTGCAGCAGCATGGACTTATTTAGACTATCCGCCTGCCCGGGGCCGGGAAGGAAATAAGGTAAACGGAACAGACTCGCTATTCCATCTTTCTTGCCGTTTTTATCTGCGCGGCTATCCTTCACCCGTATTCTGTTTTTACCTATCTATCACTCCATGTCGTCAATATCATGATCAAACAAGCCCTTATTTCCGTCTCGGACAAGACCGGTATCCTCGACTTTGCGCGTGCATTGGCGCAGATGAATGTCAAAATCCTTTCGACCGGTGGCACCGCAAAGCTATTGGCCGACAATGGCATAGCTGTGACCGAAGTGGCCGATTACACCGGTTTTCCGGAAATGCTGGATGGTCGGGTCAAAACGCTGCATCCGAAAGTCCACGGTGGAATCCTGGCGCGCCGGGATTTTCCGGAACATACGGCAGCGCTGGAAAAACATGGCATCCCGACCATCGACATGGTGGTCGTCAACCTGTATCCGTTTCAGAAAACTGTCGCACGAGAGCAATGCACGCTGGAAGACGCAATCGAGAATATCGATATCGGCGGGCCGGCAATGCTGCGTTCCTCCGCCAAGAACCACAAGGACGTCGTGGTCATCTGCGATCCGGCGGATTACAGCCAGGTATTGGGCGAGCTGCAAACGCAGAATGGTGAAGTCAGCCATGAAACCAAGTTCGCGCTTGCGAAAAAAGTGTTTGCCCACACGGCCCAGTACGATGGCTCAATCACCAATTACTTCACGTCGCTAGGTACGGACAAGCAGCACACCACGCGCAGTCCGTATCCGGCCACCTTGAATCTGCATTTCGAGAAAGTGCAGGAAATGCGCTACGGCGAAAATCCGCATCAATCGGCCGCGTTCTACCGCGACATCAGCTCGGTCGATGGCGCGCTGGCCAACTACACGCAATTGCAGGGCAAGGAGCTGTCTTACAACAATATTGCCGATGCCGATGCGGCATGGGAATGCGTGAAGACGCTCGATGAAACTGCCTGCGTCATCATCAAACACGCCAATCCGTGCGGTGTCGCAATCGGTGCCAGCGCTCTGGAAGCCTACAGCAAGGCATTCCAGACCGATCCCACGTCGGCCTTCGGCGGGATCATCGCATTCAATTGCGAAATCGATGGCAACGCGGCGGAAGCGATTGCCAAGCAGTTTGTCGAAGTGCTGATCGCGCCTTCGTTCAGCGACTCGGCCAGGCAGATTTTTTCTGCCAAGCAGAATGTGCGCTTGTTGCAAATCCCTGTTGGTAACGGGCTGAACGCGCATGACTTCAAACGGGTCGGCGGCGGCGTGCTGGTGCAGTCGCCCGATGCAAAAAACGTGCTTCACGCCGAACTGAGAGTCGTCAGCAAGAAGCAGCCGACGCCGCAACAGCTGCAGGACTTGATGTTTGCATGGCGTGTCGCCAAATTCGTCAAATCGAATGCGATCGTATTTTGCGGCAATGGCATGACAATGGGCGTCGGTGCCGGTCAGATGAGCCGCATCGACTCGGCTCGCATCGCGTCTATCAAGGCACAGAATGCCGGTTTGTCGCTGGTTGGGACGGCGGTCGCATCGGATGCGTTTTTCCCGTTCCGCGATGGCTTGGACGTGGTAGTCGGCGCGGGCGCCACATCGGTGATTCAACCGGGCGGATCAATGCGCGACCAGGAAGTAATCGATGCGGCCGACGAGCATGGCGTGGTCATGCTGCTGACGGGCACACGGCACTTCCGGCACTGATCGCCACCACTACGCCAATCATGAAAATCCTGGGCATCGATCCCGGCTTGCGCATTACCGGCTTTGGTGTCATTCACAAGCAAGGCAACAAGCTTGCCTACGTTGCATCAGGCGTCATCAAGACGCCTGATGAAGATCTTCCGCAGCGGCTGAAGACGATCCTGACCGGTGTGTCGGAAGTGATCCGCACCTATCAGCCGAATTGCGCGGCCATTGAAAAAGTCTTCGTCAACGTCAATCCGCAATCCACATTGCTGCTTGGGCAAGCCCGCGGCGCAGCGATTTGCGCACTGGTGGGAGCTGATCTTTCGGTAGCCGAATACACGGCGTTGCAGGTCAAGCAAGCGGTGGTCGGCCAGGGCAAGGCGCAAAAACAGCAGGTCCAGGACATGGTCCAGCGGCTGTTAATGCTTTCCGGGACGCCCAGCACCGATGCCGCCGACGCGCTGGCCGTGGCAATTTGTCATGCGCACAGCAGCGACGTGCTGGGTGTTTTGGGCGCGCTGACTCCGGAACTGGCGAAAAAGGGATTGCGTATGCGCCGGGGAAGATTGATCGGCTAACAGGCTATTTCTGCTTATGCATGCTTCTCAGCCTGGCGTGCCGCCACTTCAAACACGTTATGCCAATATGCATCTTGCCCATGCAATACTGCCCACGCGCTGGCACCAAGGTAGACAACCGGAAATAGAATTCCCCAGCATGCCGCTTGCCGCACATGCGCAAGTTCATGAGTCAGTACCTGTGGTGTGAGGCCGCGTTTTTCGGCGATCACCAGATGCCCGATCGCCATTGCGCACATCGGGCCAAACGGATGGCGGTCCAGCATGTAATCCGCGACAGGGCCGCTGATCATCAGCGCCGGTGTCGCCGTGCGAACCAAATGCACCCGTCCGCGCCACAAAAGCACAGGCAACGCGAACAGCAGGCCGAACAGTGTTAGCGGCAAAGCCCATACGATTCCAAGCACATTTCCGATCCCGGATACAAGGCGTCGAACCGGGCCCGGGCGCGCTTTCCTGTCAATCATGTCGTGGAGCGGAGTGGGCATTTTCCAGCCTTGTTGTCCTGTATGATTCAAGCAATTCAATTAAAGCTCATTCCATCATGATAGGCCGTCTCTCCGGGATTTTACTTGAGAAAAATCCACCGCAGCTCATTGTCGACTGCAATGGCGTGGGTTATGAAGTCGGCGTGCCGATGAGTACTTTTTACAATTTACCCGCTTTGGGCGAAAAAGTGGTGTTGCTGACCCATCTTGCGGTACGCGAAGATGCACACTTGCTGTACGGTTTCGGTACCGCCGAAGAGCGCAACGTGTTCAAACAGCTCATCAAGATATCCGGTGTCGGCGCGCGAACCGCATTGTCTATCCTTTCCGGCATGTCGGTTGGCGACCTGGTGCATGCAGTGACATTGCAAGAAGCCGGACGCCTGACCAAAGTCCCTGGGATCGGCAAGAAAACGGCCGAGCGCCTGTTGTTGGAGCTGAAAGGCAAGCTTGGCGCCGATCTCGGTGGCGCCGGCGCCGCGCTGAACGATGCGACTTCCGATATCCTGAATGCGTTGGTGGCACTGGGCTATTCGGACAAGGAAGCGACTCTGGCACTAAAGCAGGTGCCCGCCGGCGCCAATGTGTCGGATGGCATCAAGCTTGCGTTGAAAGCATTGTCTAAAGTGTAACCAGCGGATAATAGACTATTGATGCGGCACGAATAAATATGGAGCCGCATCCCCTCCCTTGCAGGGCGCCCCCTGTCTTGCAAGACAGGGTTGTTACGCAGGCGGATGGCATGCCATCCGAAACCCCTGCTTCACCCCCGACCCTCTCTCAGAGGGAGAGGGTGAAAAATGGGCGCGATGAAACAGAGACTTCATCGTGCCGGATCAATAGACTCGTTACGTTGGAACAGAACATGAGCATTCAAACCGATAATTTCACTGAACAGCGCATCATCGCGGCAACGCCCGTGTCGCCGAATGAGGAGGCGATCGAGCGCGCGTTACGGCCGAAGCAGCTGGACGAGTATGTAGGTCAGGAAAAAATCCGCGACCAGCTCGAGATTTTCATCACTGCGGCACGCAATCGTCATGAGGCGCTTGACCATACGTTGTTGTTCGGGCCGCCGGGTCTTGGGAAGACCACGCTGGCACACATCATCGCGCGCGAGATGGGCGTCAATTTGCGGCAGACCTCCGGTCCGGTACTGGAGCGTGCCGGCGATCTGGCGGCGCTGCTGACCAACCTCGAAGCCAACGACGTGCTGTTCATCGACGAGATCCATCGGTTGTCGCCTGTGGTTGAGGAGATACTTTACCCGGCGCTGGAGGATTATCAAATCGACATCATGATTGGCGAAGGTCCGGCAGCGCGTTCGGTACGACTCGATTTGCAGCCGTTTACGCTGGTTGGTGCAACCACGCGCGCAGGCATGCTGACCAACCCATTGCGAGACCGCTTCGGTATCGTTGCCAGGCTGGAATTTTATACACCGCAGCAACTTGCGAAAATCGTCACGCGCAGTGCGTCCTTGCTGAATGCGCCGATTGTCGATGAAGGTGCGCTGGAGATTGCGAAGCGCAGCCGCGGCACGCCGCGCATTGCCAATCGCCTGCTGCGGCGCGTGCGCGACTATGCGGAAGTCAAGGCTAATGGCGAGATCACCAAGCTGATCGCAGATGCGGCGCTGGTGATGCTCGATGTCGATCCGGTCGGATTCGACATCATGGATCGCAAGTTGCTGGAAGCGGTTTTGTTCAAGTTCAATGGCGGCCCGGTCGGCTTGGACAACCTCGCAGCCGCGATCGGCGAAGAGCGCGACACCATCGAAGATGTATTAGAGCCGTATTTGATACAGCAAGGATTCTTGCAGCGTACTCCGCGCGGTCGCATCGCGACCCCGGCCGCGTATTCCCATTTCGGCGTGACTGCACCGCGCACCGGACCAAACGGAGAACTTTGGGATCAGGCTTAGGGATCAAGCCGGCCTGATCGGCAATCGGTCCACATAAGAATAAAATAATTTGGCCAGCCTCAATAGAGGCGGAAAGCACTGTTTGTTTTCGGTTTTTCGATCATCCCCGCACGTAGTTACATTGCAGGACCGATCCCGGTAGCGTCATGCGGTTATCAAATTGATCATGCTCAATCGGTTCAATCGGCGCTTGTGTAAAGATATTGTGTCGCAGACAATGTCGTATATTTCCATTTCATCCCGCCTACGCGTGAACTGTCATGCTCCTGTCTGCTCAAGCCAACCGCTACGCGCACCGATTGCTGGCTGCGCGATCCGATGCACAGCAAATTGCGCCCATATCGTCTGAAAGTCCAACCCTGTTGTTGAAGGATGCCTACGACATAGCGAAGACCATCCAGGATGTCCGGATTGCACAAGGCGAGACTCCGGCCGGGCGCAAAATCGGTTTTACCAATCGCACGATCTGGCCCAGATACGGTTTGTCGCATCCGATCGACAAGCCGATCTGGGGCCCGATGTTCGATACCACCATCCGTTATGCCGAAGACAATCATGGGCTCCAGAGCCTGGCCGGAGCATTGCAGCCGCGCATCGAACCGGAAATCGTGTTCAAGCTTCGCGCGGCGCCGCCGCCGGATGCCACGGTCGAGACTATCGCCGAATGCATCGAATGGATGGCGCATGGATTCGAGATTGTCGTCTGCCCGTTTCCGAAATGGAAATTCAATGCAGTCGATGCGGTTGCCGCGTTCGGTCTGCATGGGGCCTTGATCGTCGGCGAGCCGAAAGTACTGTCGGATGCCACACGGCGCAATCTGGCGGCGGTGCTGGCCAATGCCAGCGTGTCGCTATCGCTCATCGAAGCAGATTCGTTTACGCTGCGCGCAGCCGGATTCGGCAGCAATGTGCTGGACAGTCCGGTGCATGCGTTGTGGCATCTGCATCAATTGCTGTTGACCCAATCGCAATTCGCACCGTTGGCGGCGGGTGAAATCATTACCACCGGTACCTTGACGGATGCCTATCCGATCACCGCCGGCCAGACCTGGACTACCGCATTTTCCGGCGTAACGCTGCCGGGCCTGACGATCTCATTCGTTTGAAGCGTTTATTGTTCGCCAGTAAGGCTTGCAATTAAAAAGGCGCCCGGTTAACACCGAGGCGCCTTTCTCTTTTACTGGCCTGGAATGTCTACTCGGTGCGTATCCAAGTCTGTGTCCGCCCCAGCATCGGCATGCCGATGTAGCCGCGTACGTTCAATTCCTTGTTGCTGGCGCCGAACGACATTTTGCTTTTGTAGATCTTTCCATTGGCCGGATCGAGAATCTGGCCGCCATTGTATTCGTCGCCGTCCTGTTTCATTCCCCACAGCATGGTCATGCCGATGATCGGTTGGTCTTTCCTGGCGCCTTCACATTTATCACATTTAGGGTTTTGTTCCTCGTTGGGGGCGCGAAACAGTTTCTCGATCTTGCCGCTGAACTCACCGTTGCTTTCCGAAATGCGGATCAGTGCTTTCGGTTTGCCGGTTTCATCGTCAATGTTTTTCCATAAGCCGATAGGTGACGCTTCTTGCGCAAAAACCGGACCGACGGTAAGGGCGGCGGTCGCAATTGCGGCTAGAAGTAGCTGTTTCATCGAGTCTCCCGATAATAGATTTGATTATTCAATAGTTGAAGGTCAGGGCTTTTGCAGCTTGTCAAATTGTTCACGCAGCTTGCCAAGCGTCGTATCGAAATTCGCCATACGTTCTTTTTCCTGCGCGACAACCTGAGCCGGCGCGCGCGCCACAAAACTTTCGTTGCTTAATTTTGCGTTCGCCTTGGCGATTTCTGCTTCGAGGCGCGCGATTTCCTTCGACAGTCGCTCGCGTTCTGCAGCCAGATCGATTTCGACCTTCAGCATCAATTTGGCATCACCGACGACGGAAACCGGTGCCGGTGATTCCGGCAAGGTATCCACTACCAGGGTCTCGGACAATTTCGCCAGTGCTTGCAAATAAGGCGCGAATGATTGCAACCGGGTTTTGGCATCGGCATTTGCCGCTTCCATCACCAACGGTACCCGCGTCGCTGGCGATAATTGCATTTCACCGCGCAGATTGCGGCAGGCATCGGTCAGCGCCTTCAATTGTGCCATCCAGTCTTCCGCCTGCTCATCGATTTTTTCCGATTGCGCCACTGGATAAGGCTGGACCATGATCGAGTCGCCGCCTGGATTCAGTTCCCGGCCGGTCATCGGCGCAACGGTTTGCCACAATGTTTCGGTGATGAATGGAATGATCGGATGCGCCAGGCGCAATACCGTTTCCAGTACGCGCAACAGCGTGCGGCGCGTGGCGCGTTGCTGCGCTTCGTTACCGTGCTGGATCTGTACTTTCGCGACTTCGAGATACCAGTCGCAATATTCATCCCAAACGAACTTGTAAATTGCCGAAGCGATATTGTCGAATCGATAGTCGGTAAATCCTTTTGCGACTTCCGCTTCGGTCCGCTGCAGGGCCGACACGATCCAGCGATCCGCCTGCGAGAAATCGCGACCGCCTTCGCCGCACGACGCCCCATCGAATCCGCAATCCTTGCCCTCGGTATTCATCAGCACGAAGCGTGTCGCGTTCCACAGCTTGTTGCAGAAATTGCGATAACCCTCGCAGCGATTCAGATCGAAATTGATGTTGCGTCCCAGCGATGCGTAGCTTGCCATCGTGAAGCGCAGCGCATCCGTGCCGAATGCGGGGACGCCGTTCGGAAATTCCTTGCGCGTGGCTTTGGCGATGCTTTCGGACTGCTTCGGATTCATCAGTCCGGCGGTGCGCTTGGCGACCAGCGATTCGACATCGATGCCGTCGATCAGGTCGATCGGATCGAGCGTGTTGCCTTTCGACTTGGACATTTTCTGGCCGCTCGCGTCGCGCACCAGACCATGCACATACACGGTCTCGAACGGCACTTTGCCGGTGAAATGCGTGGTCATCATGACCATACGCGCGACCCAGAAGAAGATGATGTCGAAGCCGGTGACCAGCACCGACGACGGCAGGAACATTTTGTAGTCCGGGGTTTCTTCCGGCCAGCCGAGTGTCGAAAACGGTACCAGGGCGGATGAAAACCAGGTGTCCAGCACATCGTTGTCGCGGGTCAGCGTGCCGGTGTAGCCGTCTGCCGCTGCCTTGGCCGTCGCTTCCTGTTCGTTGCGCGCGACATAGAAGTTGCCCTGGTCGTCGTACCAGGCCGGGATTTGATGGCCCCACCATAATTGACGCGAGATGCACCAGTCCTGGATGTTGTTGAGCCACTGGTTGTACGTGTTGGTCCAGTTCTCCGGAATCATCTTGATTTCGCCGTTCGCCACTTTATCGAGTGCGACTTCGGCAATCGATTTTCCGGGGAAGTGCGTACCTTCCGGCGCGGGTTTGCTCATTGCGACAAACCACTGATCGGTCAACATCGGCTCGATCACCACGCCGGTACGGTCGCCGCGCGGCACCATCAGCTTGTGCGGCTTGACCGATTCCAGCAAGCCTTGCGCATCGAGATCGGTCACGATCTGTTTGCGCGCAGCGAAGCGGTCCAATCCCCGATACTTGGCCGGGCTGTTTTCATTGATCTTCGCGTCGAGCGACAGAATGCTGATCGGCGCCAGCTTGTGGCGCTGCCCGACCGCGTAATCGTTGAAGTCATGGGCTGGCGTAATCTTCACGCAACCGGTGCCGAATTCCTTGTCGACGTATTCGTCCGCAATCACCGGAATCTCTCGGTCGCACAGAGGCAGCACCAGCATCTTGCCGACCAGATGCGCGTAGCGTTCGTCGGTCGGATCGACCGCAACCGCGACGTCGCCGAGCATGGTTTCCGGGCGGGTGGTTGCCACGGTGAGATGCCCGCTGCCATCGGCCAGCGGATAACGCAGATGCCACATGTGGCCGTCTTCTTCTTCCGACACCACTTCCAGATCTGATACCGCGGTGCCGAGTACCGGGTCCCAGTTGACCAGGCGCTTGCCGCGATAGATCAAGCCTTGCTCGACCAGGCGCACGAATACTTCGGTAACCGTCTTGGACAGTTTTTCGTCCATCGTGAAATATTCGCGGCTCCAGTCGGTCGACGCGCCCATGCGCCGCATCTGGCCGGTGATGGTGGAGCCGGATTGTTCTTTCCATTCCCATACTTTTTCAACGAATTTTTCGCGGCCGAGATCGTGGCGTGAAATTTTCTGTGCGTCGAGCTGCCGTTCGACCACGATCTGGGTCGCGATGCCAGCGTGATCGGTGCCGGGAATCCATGCGGTATTGAATCCGCGCATCCGGTGATAACGGGTCAAGCCATCCATGATCGTCTGGTTGAATGCATGCCCCATGTGCAGCGTGCCGGTAACATTGGGAGGCGGCAACTGAATGCTGAATGCCGGCTTGTCGCTATCGGTGGTCGCGGTGTAATAACCGCGCTTTTCCCATTCGGCACGCCAGAATTTTTCAATGTCGGCAGGGTCGAAAGACTTGGCTAATTCCATGATTTGGCTTGGTTTTTGCGAAACCGAACATTATAAGGTAGTCACTGCTGACTTATGCTCTCGACGGCGTATAATTCCCGGATGCCGGTTCGTCACGGCAAACGCTAGGGGTCCTGGCTGCGCAAAAACGCATTTGCAGCCGGGTGAGAAACACCCTCGAACCTGATCTGGATAATGCCAGCGAAGGGAAGCTTTCGGAATGTCTTCTTTTCTGATTCCGATGTTCCTTCGCTTTTTTGACAAGCCAAAGGAACAGAATGAACGCCCCCCAACAATTTCTAGCGTCCACCGCCCAGGTGGATGAAGCCGCAGTCCAGCCGCTGCCGAATTCCCGCAAAGTGTATGTGCAAGGATCGCGCCCCGATATCCGGGTACCGATGCGCGAGGTCAGCCAGAGCGATACGCCGGCGTCCATGGGCGCGGAAAGGAATCCGCCGATTTATGTCTATGACACGTCCGGTCCTTATACCGAACCTGGTGTTGCAATCGATATTCGGTCAGGCCTGAATACGCCGCGCCTGCCGTGGATCCTGGAGCGCAACGATACCGAAGAACTGGCTGGACCGACATCGCAATACGGCATCGAACGTATGAACGATCCCAAGCTGGCCGAGCTGCGCTTCAACTTGCATCGCAAGCCGCGCCGTGCTTTGCCAGGAAAGAATGTGTCGCAAATGCATTATGCGCGGCAAGGGATCATCACGCCGGAAATGGAATTCATCGCGATCCGCGAAAACCTGCAGCGCAAGGAATATCTGGAAAGCCTGAAGGTATCCGGACCGATGGGTAACAGGCTGGCCGACCTGATGGGCCGTCAGCATCCGGGACAGTCGTTCGGCGCCGCCATTCCGGCCGAAATCACACCCGAGTTCGTGCGCAGCGAAGTTGCGCGAGGCCGCGCGATCATTCCCGCCAACATCAACCATCCGGAAGTCGAGCCGATGATCATCGGTCGCAATTTTCTGGTGAAGATCAATGCCAACATCGGGAACTCGGCTGTCACGTCGTCGATCGGCGAAGAGGTCGAAAAAATGACATGGTCGATCCGCTGGGGCGGCGATACGGTGATGGACCTGTCCACCGGCAAGCATATCCATGAAACACGCGAATGGATCATCCGTAATTCACCGGTGCCGATCGGAACCGTGCCAATCTATCAGGCGCTGGAAAAAGTCAACGGCAAAGCCGAGGACCTGACCTGGGAAATCTTCCGCGACACCTTGATCGAACAGGCTGAGCAAGGTGTCGATTACTTCACGATCCATGCCGGCGTGCTGTTGCGCTATGTGCCGATGACCGCCAAGCGGTTGACCGGCATCGTGTCGCGCGGAGGCTCGATTATGGCCAAGTGGTGTCTTGCACATCACAAGGAATCGTTCCTGTACGAGCATTTTGAAGATATCTGCGAGATCATGAAGGCGTACGACGTATCGTTCAGCCTCGGCGACGGCTTGCGTCCGGGTTCGATTTACGACGCCAACGATGAAGCGCAGCTTGGCGAATTGAAAACGCTCGGTGAACTCACGCAGATCGCGTGGAAGCACGATGTTCAGGTAATGATCGAAGGCCCCGGCCATGTACCGATGCAGATGATCAAGGAAAACATGGATCTGCAGCTGGAACAGTGCCATGAAGCGCCGTTCTACACGCTGGGCCCGCTGACCACCGACATTGCTCCCGGCTACGACCACATCACGTCGGGCATCGGTGCCGCGCAGATCGGCTGGTACGGCACCGCGATGCTGTGCTATGTGACGCCGAAAGAGCACCTGGGTTTGCCGAACAAGGCCGATGTCAAGGACGGCATCATCACCTACAAGATTGCCGCGCATGCAGCCGACCTTGCCAAAGGCCATCCGGGTGCGCAGATTCGCGACAATGCGTTGTCGAAAGCTCGCTTCGAATTCCGCTGGGAAGACCAGTTCAATATCGGCCTCGACCCGGACAAGGCGCGTGAATTCCATGACGAAACGTTGCCCAAGGATTCGGCCAAGGTCGCGCATTTCTGTTCGATGTGCGGCCCGCATTTCTGTTCGATGAAGATCACGCAGGAAGTGCGCGACTACGCGGCCAAGCAAGGCATTTCGGAAATCGCCGCGCTGAAGCAGGGCATGGAAGTCAAGGCGGTAGAGTTTGTCAAAAGCGGCGCGGAAATTTATCGCAAACAGTAACGAGCGAGATAAAGCGTGGAAATCGAATTGAACGGTGCGCCGCACCGGATCACGGAAAACCAGAACCTGCAGGAGTTGATCGCGGCGCTGGAATTGTCGAGCCAGGCGCTTGCGATCGCAGTCAATCGCGAAGTGGTGCCGCGGTCGATGTGGCCGCAGCGAGTGTTGCAAGCACGCGATCGCGTCGATATCGTACGTGCGATCGGCGGCGGATGAACCCTAATGTTGATCAAGGTCGTTATTCCCTCCCCTTCAAGGGGAGGGTTAGGGTGGGGATGGGTTAAATGCAAGGCCAAACCAACGATTTCACAAAATCCGCAGCAAAGGATTTGCGCAAGTCAATGACCGATGCAGAACGAAGGCTATGGCATCGTTTGCATGGAGAGACGATTGGTTATCGAAGTCGACGGCTCGCAACATGCCGAGGAGCGAGACCATGTGCAAAAAAGGACTGAATTACTGAGTAAGGCAGGTTTTATCGTTATTCGTTTTTGGAATAACGAAGTGCTGAATGAAACAGATGCGGTTGTTCAAATTATTTGGGATGCTTTGAACCCATCCCCGCCCCGGCCCTCCCCTTGAAGGGGAGGGAGCAGTGGGGAGCTAGCCTAATATACCCATATCCATCCCGGCTTCCTCTTGAAAAAGAGATAAAGCCAGTGCGCCAGGCGACATGTCAATTTCGAACCAAGGCTTTCCTTGCATAGGAAGGGAAGGAACTCAGGAGAAAATATGAATATCGACGATCATCAACATGAGGCTTCGCAACAGGGCCTTACCATCGCCGGCCAAACCTATCGTTCCCGCCTGCTGGTCGGCAGCGGCAAATACCGCGACCTCGAAGAAACCCGCGCTGCGACCGAAGCCAGCGGCGCCGACATCATCACGGTCGCGATCCGCCGCGTCAATATCGGGCAGGACCCGAATGCACCGAGCCTGCTCGATGTGGTGCCGCCGTCGAAATTCACGATACTGCCCAACACGGCCGGCTGCTACACCGCAGCCGATGCGGTGTACACGCTTCAGTTGGCACGTGAACTGCTCAATGGCCACAAGCTGGTGAAGCTCGAAGTGCTGGGCGACGAGAAGACGCTGTTTCCGAACATGCCCGAGACCTTGAAGGCGGCAGAAACATTGGTGAACGACGGTTTCGATGTGATGGTGTATTGCAGTGACGATCCGATCCAGGCCAGGCTGCTGGAGCAGATCGGCTGCGTCGCTGTAATGCCGCTGGCTTCATTGATCGGATCCGGCATGGGGATTCTGAATCCATGGAATCTGTCGCTGATTATCGAACAGGCGACGGTGCCGGTACTGGTCGATGCCGGTGTCGGTACCGCATCGGATGCTGCCATTGCGATGGAGCTGGGCTGCGATGGCGTATTGATGAATACCGCGATTGCCGGCGCACGCGATCCGATCCGCATGGCGCATGCAATGCGGCTTGCAGTCGAAGCCGGGCGTGCCGCCTACCTCGCCGGCCGCATTCCGAAGCGGTTTGCCGCATCGCCATCGTCGCCGATGGCAGGACGTCCGACGTGAACCCGATATGATTCGACGGCCATCTGTCCTGGTATTTTCCGGCGCCGATCCCAGCGGCGGGGCCGGCATGCAAGCGGATGTCCAGGCGATCGCCGCACTTGGCGCCCATCCTTTAGCAGTTATCACCGCGCTGACGGTTCAGGATAATGATCGAGTGTTCGCGGTGCATCCGGTGCCCGCCTTGCTTTTGCGCCAGCAGGCGCAGGCGTTGACCAACAAGATCGAAGTTGCGGCGATCAAGATCGGCATCATTGCCAATAGTGCCAATGCCGAAGTGTTAGCCGCTATCGTGCAGGATTTAAGGAAGACGCATCCCGATCTTCCGGTGGTATTCGATCCGGTGCTGGCAAGTGGCCATGGCGATGCGCTTGCAGTGGAAGACGCGACAAAAATTATCGCGCCGCTGATTGAGATTGCGACACTGATTACGCCCAACCTGCCGGAAGCGTCTGCACTGTGCGGCGGTGACCGGCGGGCCGATACGCAGGCGGAAATCCTGTTGCGGCGCGGTTGCCGGCATGTATTGATCAAGGGCGGTCATGGAATGGATCGCGACAAGGTAGTCAATCGATGGTTTACTCGCGATAATTCGCGCTCCTGGAGCTGGCCGCGATTGCAAGGCGCATTCCACGGCAGCGGCTGCACGCTGGCTTCTGCGATCGCTGCATTGCTTGCCCAGGGTAAAACAATGGAACAGGCGATCGATGTGGGGCAAATGTATTGTCAGCAGACATTGGAGCGATCGTATTCAGTCGCGGATGGACAGCGAATTCCGGATCGATTCATCCCATCTTCCAGGAACATTACATGAATGGTTTGTATATCGTCACACCCGATTGGGATGACACTCAAAAACTGTTGGACGTCACGGAAATGGCATTGCGCGGCGGTGCTGCGCTGCTGCAGTACCGCCACAAGACCGCAGGAGAAACATTGCGCCGCGAGCAGGCCGGGCGTTTGCTCGCGTTATGCCGCAGGTATCAACGACCCCTGATTGTCAATGATCATGTCGACCTGTGCCTGGCCATTGATGCCGACGGCGTGCATATTGGCGGCACCGACATGTCGGTGGCCCCGGTGCGCGCACTGCTGGGTCCGGAAAAGATTGTCGGCGCTTCATGCTATGGCGACTTGCAGCTTGCGCGCGATTCTCATCGGGACGGCGCCAGTTATATCGCCTTCGGCGGCTTCTATCCATCGCGCGTCAAGAAATATCCGGTCACCACGCCATCCCGGATAATTACCCAGTCAAAATCTGAAATTTCATTGCCGGTCGTCGTGATCGGCGGCATGACTAAAGAAAACGCGACACCGCTGGTGGCATGCGGAGCCGATATGGTGGCGGCAATCAGCAGTGTGTATCTGGCTGCCGATCCGGAAGCGGCCGCCCGGGATTTCGCACGGTTATTCGATAAATGAAGCCAGATTCGATCGAGCGCCGCAAGACAGTTTAATCGCCGGCCGGGGCGATCCGGAATTCACGCACCAACTCCATTCCGCGCAAAGTGTCGGCCAGGCGGGCGGTATTGGACGAGTCGGTTGTTTGAATCACCGTCTGGTATTCGAACAGCTGCTTGTTATCCGTGATGCGGTATCCCATGGTGGATACCGAGAACCCATGTTGCGCCAGCAATGCGCGCAACCCATCTTCCGGCATCGTATTGTTCCTGTCGAAGCAAATCGTATAGTGCGCGTAGGACTGCGTCGGCATCAGCGCTTCAATTCGCCGGAATACCGACAGGGTACCAAGCGCAAGTATGCTGGCCACCACGGCAGGGAAATAAAAACCGATTCCGATCATGATGCCGATGGCGGCCGTGATCCAGATCGATGCTGCCGTCGTCAGCCCGCGGACATTGAAATTCTCCTTGTAGATCACGCCGGCGCCAAGAAAGCCGATGCCGGTCATGATGCCCTGGGCCATGCGGGTCGGATCTGCCCGTATCATTTCGCCTGCCATGCCCGGCAGCCATTTCGACTGGTACAGCGTTATCAGCATCAGCAGGCTTGATGACAGGCATACCAGCGTATGGGTGCGGAACCCGGCCGGCCGGCCATGAAAGCTACGTTCCAGGCCGATGATGCCGCCGGCAATAATGGCGCCGAGCAGATGAATGCTAATGACGATGTAGTCGCGGTCAAATTCCATTTTTCAGACTGTTCTGGATGTGTTGATGCGTTTCGATTTATGGTGAACCCGCACGGCGCAAATCTGATCAACATGCTATCAGCATGGATCGTTAACGTGTTGTGTTTTTGCAAGGATGGCAGCGATGCCAAAAGGCTCCCCTCGCTGCCGCATTGCCCATCAGAGCGCTGCCAGGCATCGTTCGGTAGAGGATGCCGGTGTGGATATTACGATCAGATCGGTTAATCGCGACAGTTCGCCCGCAAGCCTGATTTTGATTTTGTCCGAAGCCGGTTGCATCGGCGGCCGCAAACCGTCCCGAATTATTCCTTGGATCGACAATGCTGCCTTGAGCGGCCCGGGGTTTGGTTCTTCAAACAGTGTTCTCATGAGTGGCAACAGCCGGAAGAAAAGTACTCTCGCCTGCTCAAGTTCACCGGCCTCTACAAGATGCACAAGGCGAACGAACAAATCCGGCCGGATATGGGCGGATGCTGCGATCGCGCCCTTGGCTCCCAGGCAAAGCGTAGAAAAAATCTGTGCGTCCTCTCCCGCCAGCACATCCAGATTCGCATCTGCAATCAAGCTCATGGTAATTGCCGGATCGCCGCAGCAGTCCTTGATTGCGACGATGCGTTCATGCATGGCGATTGTTCGCAGTGTGTCCAGATCGAGTGTAATCCCGGTCCGATAGGGGATGTTGTAAAGGATTACCGGTACCGTCGCGGCATTTGCCAGTGCATGGAAATATTCCACCACACCTGCCTGAGACGGCCTGATGAAATAAGGCGGCGGAACCAGGATTCCCGCAATGTCCCTGCGCTGAATCTGCTCCAGCATGGCGCGCATGGCAATCAGGTTGTTGCCCGCCAGTCCCATGACGACTGGAAAGCCGGGCACAGACTCGATTGCGGCGTCCAGCAGCATCAGCTGCTCGGGTTCCGACAGGGCCGCTGCCTCGCCGGTCGAACCGCATATCACCAGACCGGCAACACCGGCATTGGCGATTTCGCGCGCCAATGCCTGAAAAGCAGGGCGATCTATATTTCCATCGCGAAAAGGGGTGACCAAAGGCACCCATATACCTGAAAAGCATGTCATTGCAAAACTCCCGAAAACAGACCGACAGGTTGCCGTCAGGTGGTGTCGCAAGAAAGCGTTAGTGCGGAGGGGATATTTCGACCTTCGCGCCTGCTGTCCTGTCAGCCCACCTGACGGGACAGCGCGCCCCGGTCAGATGAGCGACTGTTTTTTTGCTTTGCCGTTATTCGTCACGCGCATCGAATCCTGAGCGTCCAGGCTCAAGATAAAAACGCGATCAGCGGCAAAAGAAATCATGTTGTCAACGCGAATAATAGTGTTGTTAATTATGCTGACGATAAATGCGGCATGTCAAGTCAATAGCTTGTCGTTTCGCTTTTTGACTTATCCTGAGGCGGGTCCCGGTGCCCATTGCCTGATGGCGCTGTGTTAGGTGGAATTTCGTATCGGCGCGAGATTGGATCTCACCTCAACGGCTCGACTGGCCCGGCTATAATCTCAGGATGCAAAATCTTCTGAATAACCTGAATCCCGAACAACTCGCCGCAGTGACTTTGCCCGCGCAGCCCGCACTGATTCTCGCCGGGGCCGGATCCGGCAAGACGCGTGTATTGACAACGCGCATCGCGTGGCTGATTCAAACCGGACAAGTGTCGCCCGCCGGCATACTCGCCGTCACATTTACCAATAAAGCGGCCAAGGAAATGATGACGCGGCTATCGGCCATGCTGCCCATCAATACCCGCGGCATGTGGATAGGCACTTTCCACGGACTGTGCAATCGATTATTGCGTGCGCATTACCGCGACGCCGGATTGACGCAGACGTTTCAGATACTTGATTCGCAAGACCAGCTATCGGCGATCAAGCGCTTGCTGAAGTCGCTCAATATCGATGATGAGAAATATCCGCCGCGCAATCTGATGTACTTCATCAATGGCGCGAAAGAACAGGGATTGCGCGCAAAGGATGTCGAGGCAAACGACGATTACAATCGCCGGTTTGTCGAACTGTACGATGCCTACGATAACCAGTGCCAGCGCGAAGGCGTGGTCGACTTTGCCGAGCTGTTATTGCGGACCTATGAGCTGTTGAGCCGCAACCAGCCGCTGCGGGAACATTACCAGGCGCGCTTCAGGCATATCCTGGTCGACGAATTCCAGGATACGAACGACTTGCAGTACAACTGGCTCAAGCTGATGGCTGGCGAGCACGGCGCAGTGTTTGCCGTTGGCGACGACGACCAGAGCATTTATGCGTTTCGGGGTGCGAACGTCGGCAACATGGCTGCGTTCGAGCGCGAATTCCATGTCGATAACCTGATCAAGCTCGAACAGAACTATCGTTCGCACGCACATATCCTCGATACTGCGAACGCGCTGATTTCGCATAACAGCAAGCGGCTCGGGAAAAATCTCCGTACCGATGCCGGACACGGGGAGCCGGTACGCATTTATGAGGCGAGCAGCGATTTGCAGGAAGCGCGATGGCTGATCGAAGAGGCGAGGAGCCTGATCGGCGAGGGCGCGGCGCGCAGTGAAATCGCCATACTCTATCGTTCCAATGCGCAATCGCGCGTGATCGAACATGCGTTGTTTTCAGCGGGCATTCCGTATCGGGTTTATGGCGGCCAGCGCTTTTTCGAGCGCGCCGAAATCAAGAGTGCGATTGCCTATCTGCAGCTGATGGACAATCCGCACAACGACTCGGCCTTTTTGCGAGTGGTGAACTTTCCGACCCGCGGCATCGGCGCACGCTCAATCGAACAGTTGCAGGATGCGGCACGTCAGTACGGCATCTCGCTTTACGCCGCAGTGGCGTATGTCGCAGGCAAAGCGGGATCGTCGCTCGGCGCATTCGTCAAATTGATCGAAGGCGCGCGCTTCGAGACGCAGCAACTTCCGTTGCCGGAAATGGTGCAGGTCGTGCTCGACATGAGCGGCCTGATTCCACACTACCAGAATGAGAAGGAAGGCGCCGACCGTATCGAAAACCTCGAACAGCTGGTCAACGCGGCAACATTGTTCGTCAACGAAGAAGGCTTTGGAATGGACGCGCCGGCCCAATTGGGACCGAAGAGTCAGGCGCAGGTCGGTGCTGCAATTACCACCGCCGATGGCGTCGAAATATTCGATGCGGATGCGCCGTTGCCTGCCGTCATGTCGCCGCTCTCGGCATTCCTGTCTCATGCCTCGCTGGAAGCCGGCGACAATCAGGCGCAGGCCGGGCAGGATGCGATTCAACTGATGACGGTGCATTCGGCCAAGGGCCTCGAGTTCGATGCGGTATTTATCACCGGCCTGGAAGAAGGATTGTTTCCGCACGAGAATAGCGAAAAGGCGGAAGGCGGAGTCGAGGAAGAGCGACGGCTGATGTATGTCGCGATCACGCGGGCAAAAAAACGTCTGTACATGAGCTTTTCGCAAACACGGATGCTGCACGGCCAGACGCGCTACAACATGAAATCACGCTTTTTCGATGAGCTGCCCGAAGAGGGCCTCAAGTGGCTTTCGCCAAAGGTGCAGCATCAGTGGTTCGGCGCGCAGCATAAATCGGCATGGGACGATGGGGCAGGTGCTGCGGCAAACAATGTCGCGCAAGGGTTCGGTAAAAAAGATGTCGGCTGGCGTATCGGAGAGACCGTAATCCATCAGAAATTCGGCGAAGGCGTGATCGTCAATATCGAAGGCGGCGGCAACAATGCGCGTGCCAATATCAATTTCGGACGGCATGGAATGAAGCTGCTGGATTTGAGCATTGCCAAGCTGGACAAGGTTGCGTCGTGATCTGACGCCGAAGTTGCCTTGTTGCGATGAGCGCAACTTCAATCTGGCGTCAAACAATGAAGCTTGACGCCAGATACGTCTCTATTCCGTAATTTCCTTTGGCCGATTCGGATTGCCGAAAACATGCGTATAAGTCGGATAGAACGAACAGTACATGATGATGGTCATGATCATCGACAAAGGCAGCAGTATCATCACCGTCACCTGACGGCTCCCGGTAATCAGCGCGATGATGCCGCTGATGAGTACCGGCAGCAGCACGCCGACGACGATCCACGCCAGCCCGTACACCAGGAATGCCTTGCCGGCACGGCGCACTGAAAAGAAGCTGTAGAAAATCGATTGCATCAGCCCCATTCTTTGCCATGCGACCAGCGGTGCCGCGTACCAGAATGACATGGCTGCCGGTACGTAGACCACTGCGGCAAACAGCATTGCCAGCGACATGTTCGAGCCTTGAACGGTTTCCTCGTCCAGCGTAATCTGCCCGGTCATTGCCTTGAAAAATACGCCGCCGTCAATCAGGCTCGACGCCGCAATTGCAATAATTGCTGCCAGCACATATAGCGCGCCCAATTTCAACAGCGTGATAAATGCTGGAGAGCGAAATCCGGTCAGCAGCAGGCTCGGATACACGCGTTTTCCTTGCTCTACATCGGAGCAGGCCTGCATGAACGCCATGGTGAATACCGGGATCAGGATCAGCGGCAGTATCTGCCCGATGATCGGAATGATGCCGATGACTATCATCAGGAAAAAATAGCTCAGGAACAGCGTGGATAGCTCGGCCGGTTGCTTGCGGAACAGCGCAAAACCTTCCTTGATCCATAACCAGCCGAGATGTGCGGGGAATTTTTGCATTTTTAAAAAAGGACTGGCGCCGGAACTCTCACCCGTCTCCGTAAAATAGTCTCAAAGTGGGCCGGATCGTGCGGCGTCAGCATTTCAGCGTCGCGCGGCAGATGAAAATCATATAGCCGCGAAATCCAGAAGCGCAATGCGCCGGCGCGCAGCATCGATTGCCAGGCAAGCTGTTCCGCTTCTGTGAAAGGCCTGGTCGCATGATAGGCGTCGAGCAGTGCACGTACCCTGCCTGTATCGAGAGCGCCGGTTTCAAGGTCGATGCACCAGTCATTGACCGTGACCGCGATGTCGAACAGCCAGGTATCGCAACCGGCAAAATAAAAATCGAAGAAGCCGGTTAACCGGTCGCCGTTGAACATGACGTTGTTGCGAAACAGATCGGCATGGATCGGCCCGCGCGGCAACTGACTGTACGAGTCGGAGGCGGCGAACTTTTCCTGAAAGCGCAATTCGTCGCGCAGCAAATGCTGGCTGTCGCCGGAAAGATAAGGCAGCACGATCGGCACGGTTTCATTCCACCAGTCCAGCCCGCGCAAATTGGGTTGGTGCATTGCAAAGTCACGACCGGCGAGATGCATCTTTGCGAGCATTGCACCGACCGCGGCGCAATGCGCCGGTGCAGGGGACAGCTGGCATGTGCCCTCCAGCTTGGTGACGATAGCCGCCGGCTTGCCGTGCAATGCATTCAGAATCTGACCGTCATTATTGGCAACTGGCGCCGGTACCAACACATCGCGCTCGGCCAGATGCCGCATCAGATGGAGATAAAAAGGCAATTGCTCGAAAGTGAGCTTCTCGAATACCGTCAATACATATTCGCCCGCTTCCATGGTGATAAAGAAATTGCTGTTTTCGATACCGGAAGAAATGCCTTTGATTGCGCGGACTTTGCCTAACGGAAATTGCTTGGCCCAGTGGGCAAGATCGTCCAGGCTGACCGAAGTGAAAACTGCCATAGTAAGATTAATTGAAGGTAATTCGACACGCAACAGTGAGCACTGCGCGCAGCATTGTCACTGCTTCTTTGATGGCGGCAAAGGCGCCGGCGGCGGCTCGACAGTTGCCGCTCGCGCTGCGGCATCCCTGGCTTTTTCCGGATCTCCGCCACCCCAGTCGAACTCCAGTATTTGCCACTGTGGCGCACGCGTTGCACTGCTTTGCGCATCGCCATGCAACGCGCTCCCCACCTGCGTATTCGGTTTTAAATAATACGTACTATCGCCGCGCTCGACCTTGATGGATGTTACTTGTCCCCGCTCGCGCTTTTCGACGATTCTATTGTTTGATTCAGGATTGCGAATCGGAGTTGCCGGCGCTTCGCCTTCGTCAAGCCGTTCGAGCTGCGGCGGCGCGGGCGCCACGGCTCGCTGTTGCGCAACGGTCAGTTGCGGCAATGCGAAAGAAGCAATGCAAGCGAAGATAAGAGGGAGCAGCTTTGGAATGCGCATGGCGATTTTCAGGAGCGAAATAAATTACGAATAACCGGGAGTCTCTCTGTACATATGCGCTTGGAATCCGGTCATGGCCGGCCGCTAGCCATCGCTGGCATTGTAGCAAACCGGGATGCCGCCAGAAGTTTTTCTTATAGAAGCGAGCCGGTTTGCCGCTCGGTTTCACTCGGCGCGAGCTCAGGTGCTTCATAAAACGCAAAAATTGCGTCGACCACGTTTGCCGGTTCATCGATGACCTGGACCAGGTTCATGTCGATTTCCGCAATCATGCCGTCATGCACCAGTTGATTGCGGAACCAGTCGAGCAATCCGCGCCAGAAAGTGGTGCCGACCAGAATTACGGGGATGCGGCTTGTTTTGCCGGTTTGAATCAGAGTCAGGACTTCCATCAATTCATCCAGCGTGCCGAATCCGCCGGGAAGTACGACATAGGCATCCGCATACTTGACGAAGGCGACTTTGCGCGCAAAAAAATGGCGGAAGCTGAGTGAAATGTTTTGCCATGTATTGGCATTTTGCTCACGCGGCAGCTCGATATTCAATCCGACCGACGGCGATCTGCCTTCGAAAGCACCCTTGTTCGCAGCCTCCATGATGCCGGGCCCTCCGCCGGAAATGACTGCGAATCCTTCGTCCGACAGGCGCCGGGCAATATCGACGCCGATCCCGTAGTAGGGATTTTCCGGCTTGATGCGGGCCGATCCGAACATCGACACCGCCGGATGCAATTCGGACAGGCGTTCGGTCGCCTCGATAAACTCTGCCATAATCGTGAGCATTTGCCATGACTCGCGCGCTTTCTTCGAAGTGGCGCGTTCGAGGTTGGTCACTTGCCGCAACCGCGGTACATTTTTCCTGTTGATTTCCATATGAACAAAACCCTGCTATTGGTTGATGGTTCAAGCTATCTGTACCGCGCATTTCATGCGATGCCGGATCTGCGCAACGCGCAAGGTGCGCCGACCGGCGCGATCTACGGCATGATCAACATGCTGCGCCGCTTGCGCAATGATTATTCGGCAGCATACATGGCCTGCGTATTCGACGCAAAAGGCAAGACTTTCCGTGATGACCTGTATGCGGAGTACAAGGCGCAACGCGCGTCGATGCCGGAAGACCTGGCCAAGCAGATTGAGCCGATTCACGAAGCGGTAAGAGCGCTCGGATGGCCGATCCTGATGGTGGACGGAATTGAAGCGGACGACGTGATCGGTACGCTCGCGGTCCAGGCCGCGGAGCATGGGATGAAAACCGTGGTCTCGACCGGCGACAAGGATTTGGCGCAACTGGTAAACGACCACGTTACGCTGATCAATACGATGAGCAATGAAAAGCTCGATCGCGCCGGCGTGATCGCGAAGTTCGGCGTTCCGCCGGAGCGCATCGTCGATTACCTTACTCTGGTCGGCGATACTGTCGACAATGTGCCGGGGGTGCCCAAGGTCGGGCCGAAAACTGCCCTCAAATGGCTGACGCAATATGAGTCGCTCGATGGCGTGATTGCCAACGCGGCCAGCATCGGCGGTGCGGTCGGAGAAAACCTGCGCAACGCGCTCGATTGGCTGCCGCAGGCAAGAGCGCTGGTAACGGTCAAGACCGATTGCGATTTGACCAAGCACATGATTTCGATTCCGGAATCGCTTTGTCAGCAACCGGAAGACAAGGCCGCGCTGATCGAATTTTTCACACGCCAGAATTTCAGGTCATGGCTGCGTGAACTGACCAGTGATGCCGCAGCGGAAAAACCGGTGCATCAGCCTGCGGCATCGGACCACCAGCAAGGCGCATTATTTGAGTCGAATGCGCAGCCAATCCCGAAGCAATATGAGACGGTGCTGACCGAAGCGCAGCTGGATAAATGGCTGGCGCTGATCGATACGGCGCCGCTGACCAGTGTCGATACCGAAACCACTTCTCTGGATCCGATGCAGGCGCAGCTGGTCGGTATTTCGCTTTGCTGCGAGCCGGGCATTGCCGCCTATATTCCTGTTGCGCATCGTTATCAGGGTGCTCCCCAGCAGTTATCGCGCGAACTGGTGTTGGCTCGACTCAAGCCGTGGCTGGAAGATGCGAGCAAACCGAAGCTCGGCCAGCATCTGAAGTACGACAGCCATATCTTTTGCAACCATGGTGTGACGCTGGCCGGAATCGTGCATGATACGTTGCTCGAATCGTATGTATTCGAGTCGCATAAAAGTCACGATATGGACAGCCTGGCATTGCGCCATCTCGATCGCAAGACGATTACTTTTCAGGATGTATGCGGCAAGGGCGCTTCGCAAATCTGTTTCGATGAAGTCGCGCTCGATCGTGCCACCGAGTATGCGGCCGAGGATGCCGATATCACGCTGCAGCTGCACCAGGCGATGTGGCCCAATATCGCTGATAGTGAAAAGCTGAAGTACATTTATGAAAAGGTCGAGCTTCCGACGGCCGTCGTCTTGCAGAAAATCGAGCGCAACGGGGTTCTGGTGGATCCAGTCCGGTTGAATGCGCAGTCCGGCGAGCTGGGCAAGCGCATGCTGGAAATCGAGCGCCAGGCGCACGAGCTGGCGGGCCAGCCTTTCAATCTGAATTCGCCGAAACAGATCGGCGAGATTTTTTTCGACAAACTCAAACTGCCGGTAGTGAAGAAAACGCCGTCCGGCACGCCATCCACCGATGAAGAAGTATTGCAGAAGCTGGCCGAAAATTATCCGCTGCCAAAAATTCTACTCGACTACCGCAGCCTGTCGAAACTGAAATCGACCTATACGGACAAGCTGCCGAAGATGATCGATGCGACCACCGGTCGCGTGCATACCAACTATGCGCAGGCAGTCGCGGTAACCGGCCGGCTGGCATCGAACGACCCCAATCTTCAGAATATTCCGATCCGCACTGCCGAGGGCAGGCGCATTCGGGAGGCGTTCATCGCTCCTTCGGGGCGCGTGGTCGTGTCGGCTGATTATTCGCAGATCGAATTGCGCATCATGGCGCACTTGTCGGGCGACGAAAACATGTTGCGCGCGTTCGCCGATGGCGAAGATATCCATCGCGCCACCGCCGCCGAAATTTTTGCCGCCGCGCCGGCGGACATCACCAGCGAACAGCGCCGTTATGCGAAAGTGATCAATTTCGGCTTGATTTATGGAATGAGCGCGTTCGGCCTCGCCGGCAATCTCGGTATCGAGCGCTCTGCTGCACAAATGTATATCGATAAATATTTTCAGCGCTTTTTCGGCGTGAAGAAATTCATGGACGATACGCGGGCGCAAGCCAAGGCCAACGGCTATGTGGAAACCGTGTTTGGCCGCCGCCTGTGGCTTCCTGAAATCAATTCGCCGAACGGTCCGCGGCGGCAGGGCGCCGAGCGGGCCGCGATCAACGCACCGATGCAGGGAACCGCGGCGGACCTGATCAAGCTGTCGATGATTGCGGTCCAGGACTGGATCGAGGCCGAGCGCCTGGATTCACTGATCGTGATGCAGGTGCATGATGAACTGGTGCTTGAAGTGCCGGACCAGGAGCTGCCGCGGGTCCGCGACAAGTTGCCTGAATTGATGGCCGGCGTCGCAAAATTGAAAGTGCCTCTGATTGCCGAAGTGGGTGTAGGCAGCAACTGGGACGAAGCGCATTGATATCGCGCGCTATTGAGCAGGAGGGCAAGCGCCGCAATTCGTGATGATGATAATCGCGCCGCGGTTGCAAGCTCAGGATGGCGGCACGTCATGACGGCGAACAATAGCATCGACGGCGCAAGGGGATACGATCGTTGCTGAACCTGATTATTTTGGAGCGTTTCTTCACTATTTCCGGAGGATCACATGAGTCACCTGAAAGAAGATTTTGACAGTCTGCTTGCAAGAACATCGTTATCCGACGGACTCGATCGGCGCAATTTCCTGAAAACCGCAATGGGAACCGGGTTCGCGGCTGCGGTGATGCCGGTAATGGCACAAAGCGTGGTCAAGACGGATACCGCAGGTCTGACTGCCGGCGAAGTCACTCTGACAATCAATAGCCAGAAAATGCCGATGTATCGCGCGCAGCCTGAAGGTAAAACCGATTTACCGGTGATCCTGGTGATTTCTGAAATTTTCGGGGTGCATGAACATATTGCCGATGTGGCGCGGCGTTTCGCAAAGCAGGGTTATATGGCGCTAGCACCTGAACTGTTTGTACGCCAGGGTGATGCAAGGACATATACATCGGTTTCCGAATTGCAGAAACAGCTTATTGCCAAGGTGCCGGACGAGCAGGTAATGAACGACCTGGATGCTTGCGTAGCGTGGGCCGCGCAGAACGGCGGCAGTACAGAAAAACTCGGCATTACCGGATTTTGCTGGGGCGGACGCATTACATGGCTGTACGCGGCGCACAATCCGAAAGTCAACGCAGGCGTCGCATGGTATGGCAGGCTGGTCGGTGCACAAACGCCGCTGACGCCTAAGCAGCCGATCGATATTGCCGATACGCTGAGGGCACCGGTTCTGGGTTTGTATGGCGCGAAGGACGGCGGGATTCCGCTCGAAAGCGTGGAAAAAATGAAAGCCGCGCTGGCACAAGGGAACAGCAAATCGGAGTTTGTCATTTATCCGAATTCGGGCCATGCGTTTCATGCTGATTACCGGCCAAGTTATGTCGAAGCGGATGCAAAGGACGGCTGGAACCGCTGTCTCGCCTGGTTCACCTCGCATGGGGTAGCCTGAAGAAAACAAGGGCATTTTCGGCCTCTCGATAAAAAACGCGGCAAAGTGCCGCGTTTTTTATCGTTTCTCATTTGCTCTAAGCGCATGACTATGTTTTAATTTGCAACTTTGTTGCAAACTCCCGAGGCATAAAATTAACCCTACTCTGCTGTCGATTCTGGCTACTGTCACGATTGCGGGCATCATCAGCATTTCCGCCTCTGCGCTACTTTCGTTTTCGCTATTGTCAAAAACGGTCGATCGGATGGTCAGCCTGTCGGTCGGCATTCTGTTATCGACGTCGCTATTGCATGCATTGCCGGAGGCGTTCGAGTCGCAGGCCGATGCACATACCCTGTTCGCAGTGCTGCTGGGCGGTTTGCTTACATTTTTCCTGCTGGAGAAATTTGCGATTTTGCGCCATTCGCACCATTACGAAGGTGACGGTCACGGGCACGAGCATGGTCACGATGAACATGAGGCCGGCAAGTCGGGCTGGATGATTCTGGTCGGCGATGGCCTGCACAATTTTACCGACGGTATCCTGATTGCAGCGGCGTTTCTGGCGGACCCGAAACTGGGCCTGGTCACCGCGCTTGCGATCATCGCCCATGAAATCCCGCAAGAGATCGGCGATTTCATCATTCTGCTCAATGCGGGATTTTCGCGTGCGCGCGCCTATGTGTATAACCTGATTTGCAGCTTGATGGCGGTGATCGGCGGATTGGTCGGGTACTTTACGCTGGAGCGCGGGCTTGAGTGGATTCCCTATGTGCTGGTGTTTGCGTCTTCGGGTTTTATTTATATCGCGGTCAGCGATTTAATGCCGCAAATGCAACGCAGGGCCACTATCCGAGAGACGATCCCGCAGTTGTTGCTGGTCGGACTCGGTGTCGGAATCGTATTGATCGTGACCGGCTCCATGCATCGCCATTGAATGGCTTGGACCGCCTGTCTGCATACGGTCAATCCGTTTGCTTTAACCAATCGTCGTCACGCAGGCTGTAGGCGCGCAGAATCGCTCAGATTCGAATCAAAACGCAATTACTCGAACATATCGAATGCTCAAGCATGCACGTACTTGCATTCCTTGCATGCTGCTGTCCAATAGTCGTCACCGTTGTAAGCATGGTATTTTCGCTGCGCCTGATCCTTCATTTTCCAAATACTTTCCCCAATGAATTGCCGAGCGTATAGAATTTTATTCATCGAGAACTAGTTGTCGAGCGCCGCTACGATATGACCGCTTTCGATCTGCAGCGATTGGATCAAAGCAAGCGGGCGTGCGGCGCAAACCGCTAAACATAATGGCTCAAATATCCATTGAGACGGTCAAGAAGATAAACCGCAATCTGGTCAGCGCGCTTCGCATTGTCGTGATCAGCTATGCGATTGATTTTTTTCTGCTGAGCGGTTTGGCATACGCCGGCAAGGTTGGCAGTGCAATAGTTTTCGCGTACGGCACCGTGGCCGTGATTCAAAACGGCTTCGTCTACCTGCTGATCAGATCTGGCATTAATCGCTCATTCAAGGATCCCGGCATGACCGTGAGCCAGATCGTTTTCGGCACCATGGTCCAGACCGTTTTTATCCTTTTGGCTCCGGAAGTCGGCGTTTTTTTCCTGGTCAATCTGTTTAACTGTTTTCTGTTCGGTGTACTTGCGCTTAGCGCCCGTCAGTTCTTTCATGTATGGGCCGTCGGCGCGGTGGCGACTGCGGTCGCGTTCCTTTATGTCGGCGATCGCATCGGCTTTCCAAACTCGACCGGGCTGGGCCAGGCGATCATGTGGACATGCTTTCTGCTGGCGCTCGGGAAATCGATTTATCTGGCAAGCGCAGTCAGTACTTTGAGACTGAAGGTATCTGAAAAGAATCGGGCGCTGACCCTTGCCCTGACGCAGATGGAAGAGATGGCGACGCACGATGCGCTGACCGGCGTCTTCAACCGCCGCGCGATGCTGATCGCAATGGATGCCGAGCTTCAGATATTCAAGCGCAAGAAGGCGCCCTTTTGCATTGCCGTAATGGATCTGGATCATTTCAAACAGATCAACGACAGTTTCGGTCATGCGATCGGAGACGTGGTTCTCAAGACGTTTGCGGAAATTCTTCAGCAAAGTCTGCGCGTCACCGATCGCATTTCGCGTTACGGTGGCGATGAATTCGTCGTATTGCTGACCGATACGCCGCGTGATGTCGCCGTTACGGTGCTGGGGCGGATCTGTGCCCGTATCGCGCAACATGACTGGGGAACGCTGGTGCCAGAAGTCACCATTACCGTATCGATAGGCGTGGCAGAAATCAGTGGTGACGATACGATAGCGCACACCTTCGAGCGTGCCGATGTCGCGCTGTATGACGCCAAACAATCCGGGCGGAACTGCGTCCAGGCGGCGCCCGATCCTGCCATGGTGTGAATCGCAGCCGAACAGGGCCGGCTCCGAGATCAATGCAGTTTTTTCATCGACGTCAAATCCGGCAATGTGCTGTTTGCTCTGAATCGATTTGACGCAACGCTAGGTCCGAATCCATGGATTCAAGGCTGTCCGCCGGTTGCGATTGGCCGGGAAGGATCGGCGCACCATTCGCTCCACGATCCCGGATAGAGCGCTGCGCCCGGCAATCCGGCGATTTCCATTGCCAGCAGGTTATGGCAGGCGGTGACGCCGGACCCGCATTGCATGACGGTTTTTCCGGGTAACGCAATCATCGCTTCGAACTCTGTGCGCAATTGATTTGCCGCTTTAAAACTTCCGTCGGATTCCAGATTGTCTTTGAAGAATCGATTCTTCGCGCCTGGAATATGGCCGCCGATCGGATCGAGCGTCTCATTTTCGCCGCGATACCGGTCCGGTGCGCGCGCATCGATCAGACTCAACGATCCACCGGACAGATTTGCGACAATCTCTTCAACGGTGACGATTGATGAAATTGCCGCACTTGCCGTGATGTTGCCACGCACCTTGGATGAATACTCGGTCGACAGCCACATGCCATCGGCGGTCCATGCCGGCAAGCCGCCGTCAAGCACCGCAACCGCTTCGTGGCCCACCCAGCGCAACATCCACCAGAGGCGCGCCGCAAACATGCCGCCATGCGCATCGTAAGCGACGACCTGAGAGCTTTGGCTGACTCCCCAGCCGCGCAGCGTTTCAATGAACACATCGCGGTCCGGCAACGGATGGCGACCACGAAATGTACCGTTTGGTCCCGGTGTTCGGTCGGATAAGTCGGTGTCCAGATTCGCGAATTGCGCATTCGGAATATGACCGGCGTCGTACGCACTGCGGCCTGCCGCCGGATCGGCAAGATCGTGCCGGCAATCGAGCACGATCCAGTCCGGTTCCAGCACATGCCGAGCCAGGTCAGTGGCGGAAATAAGCGTGGTGTAGCGCATGATGGACTCCTCTATGCCTCAGTCGTGATTGGATCGGTTTCAGGGACTTTGGCCGACGTGGCTGTCGCTTTTGCGTTGCGCGCATTGTAAAAAGTTGCGGCTATGCCGCTGACAAGAATTACGGTGATGCCGAGCCAGCCTGACCAGTGCAGGAGGTCACCCCAAATCAGGATGCCGAAGATACTTGAAAAGACGATGCCGGTATATTGCAGGTTTGCGGTAATCAGGACTTTTCCCAGGCGATACGCGCGCGTCATTGCTACTTGCGCTATCGTCGCGCTGATGCCCACTCCTGCCAATAGCGCGACGCCGGTACCGGTGTGTTCGTGCCATGCGACCGTTGCCTCTCCCGGCATTGCCTGCGTGAGCGAGCTGCCCAGCAGGCCCGCTAGCACGCCGGTCAGCGAAAAGTAAAATACGACGCGGTATTCCGGCTCGCCGAGCTGGCCGAGACGCCGCACCTGCAGATAAGCGAATGCGGACACAATACCGGAAAGCAGTGCAAAGATGCCGCCAAGCCATTGATCGGCATGGATTGAAGGGCGCAGCAACAGTGTCACGCCGATGAAACTCATTACGATTGCCGCGACAAGGCCCCATTCGAAGCGGATCCGGCCTCGCCGCCATCCGGCGACAAACAGAATCCCGGCGATCCAGATCGGTGCCATGTAATTAAGGGTCACCGCAGTCGCCAGCGGCAATTTGCTGAACGAGAAAAACCACATCCAGAGCGCCGATACGCCAATCACTCCACGCCAGAAATGATGCCATGGCAGCGACGTCCTGAGCGTGACACCTTGCAGCCTGGCCAGCAGGAACATCGTGATGACGCCGACCACGCCGCGGTACATGACGATTTCAGAAGTAGAGTACAAGTCGGATGCCAGCTTGACGCATACACCCATCAGCGCGAACACGAAACTGGCGAACAGCATCCAAAGCGACTGCATCGGGGATCAGGCGTTCATACTGGAATCCGGGTCCGATACCATTCGTGGAAATGCTGCATTCCGTCTTCCATCGGTGATTGGTACGGACCGGTTTCATTGACGCCGCGATCCATCAGAATCCGCCGTCCCGCATCCATGCGCATCGCGATTTCGTCGTCTTCGATGCAGGTTTCCATGTACGCATCGCGCTCGGCCTGAATGAATTCGCGCTCGAACAGCACGATCTCTTCCGGATAGTAGAACTCGACCACATTGACGGTTTTTTGCGGGCCTTTCGGCCACACCGTCGAGACGGCCAATACATGCGGATACCATTCGACCATGATGTTCGGATACAGCGTCAGCCAGATTGCCCCATAGGGCGGCGGCGCACCGTTGCGAAATTTCATCACTTGTTCCTGCCATGCCTGGTATTTCGGCGAACCGAACTTCGACAGCGCATGATTGACTCCGACGGTTTGCACGCTATAGCCATCGCCGAATTCCCAGCGCAGATCGGCGCAGGTTACAAAACTGCCGAGGCCGGGATGAAACGGTTCGACATGGTAATCCTCCAGATAGACTTCAATGAAGGATTTCCAGTTGTAATCGCAGTCGTGAACTTCGATGTGGTCCAGCATGTAGCCGGTGAAGTCGAGGTCCTTTGTCACGCCCAGGCGCGACATCATCTGCGCGACATCGGGGCCGTTTTTCTCGAATAACAATCCGTTCCAGCTTTGCAGCGATGTGCCCGAAAGGCGAGTGCAGGGCGTTTCCGCGAAATGCGGCGCGCCGATCAGTTCTCCCTTGAGGTCGTACGTCCACCGGTGCAGCGGACATACGATGCTCCGGGCATTGCCGCGACCGTCAAGCATCTTGGCTTGGCGGTGCCGGCAGACGTTGGAGAGCAGCTCGATGCCCTGTGCGTTTCGCACCAGCATGCGGCCTTCATTTTCCCACGCAAGCGTGGCGTAGTCACCGACGCCGGGTACCATCAGTTCATGGCCGACATAGCGTGGGCCGTCATTAAACAGTTGCTTCAATTCCTGCTGCAACAGCTGTTCGTCAAAATAGACATTGACCGGAAGTTGCGCGTTGGATCGCGCGAGCTTGGCGATATGAGCCAAATCGGACATCCCCACCCCCAAATTAATTTGCACCAACCTAAGAGAGAAAGAATCCGCAAAAACCTGTGTTCAAACGAGATGAAAAGGAAATTTTGGACAGAACCGAGAATTATACCCCAGCCGCATTTACGCAATGAAAGCTCTACATCTCACCATCAGCCCATTCCTGATTGAAGAAATGAAATTTCAAGCCGTCGAGGTGGCTGGCGTCGTTATCTGGATATTGCGGCATACCTGCATAATTCAAGCCAGTTATCGTTCGGTATTCTTCGCCGTTGATCGCGATGAAAAGATGCCTTCCGGGTAAAGATTGCTCGACTTAAATAATTCCATATAAGATTGAGCCGGCTTAATTTCAATTTCCGAGGCACGGAGGTGCCGCCACATGCCGCGATCGATTTTTCCATCCAACTACCGTTTGCCGACGCGCTGGCATGCCTTGACCGGCATCGTGTTCGCGGTAGCGCTGGCGGTCGAACTGTTTGGATTGCACGTGCTGGAAACTGCGGAAAACCGGTTCACCGATATGTTCATGAAGCGCCATTCCGAGAGCTATCGTGCTGATCCGGATATCGTCGTCGTCGACATTGACGATGCGAGCCTCGCAGGCATGCAGGAGACCGCCGGTCTGTGGTCCTGGCCGCGTGAAATCCATGCCGATCTGCTATCCGGTCTGGCCGAGTTCGGACCGCGTGCAATTGTGTTCGACATTGCATTTTCCGAGCAGGATCTGCGACGTCCGAAAAGCGATATGCGCTTATCGAATGCCGTCAGGACAACGGCGAATGTTTATTTGCCGGCCATATGGCTGGACCGCGCACCTACTGTGGCTGGCAAGCCATTGCACGAATTGTCGGATGCGCTTGCGGTTGCACAAGCAGGGCCGCGAAACGCGAACGCCGCGATTCAGCTTCCGTATGCAGTGTCACAGGATGCGTGGCGACTCGGCCTGATTAACAGTACGGATGATGACGATGGCGTGCTGCGCCGACATCGGCTGTATACAAACGTCAGTGGATGGCGATTACCCTCGCTGCCGGCCCGGATCGCTGCGGACCTCGGGATGAAGGTGCCGGCAGCCGACACTTTTCTGATGCGCTGGTCGCTGGTCGACCGCAAGCGCTATCCGTACGGCGAACTGTACCGGCTGCTCACAGAAGCGCGTCCGACACTGAGTCCGCAAGAAGTCACGACACTCGATGCCTTGTTCCGCAACAAGATCATTGTCGTCGGCGCATCGGCGGCCAGCACCTTCGATCATCACCTGACGCCGCTGGACGCAGGGTATCCGGGCGTCGAAATTCTGGCGGTGGCGATCGACAATCTGAAGAACGGCAATCACGTGCGTATCGCATCGCCGGTCTGGCCGCTGATCTTTGGCACGGTGCTGATCGCACTGCTGGCCGCGGCGTTCAGCAGGCGCATCAACCCGCTTGCAATCGGCGCCGGCTTGACGGCTGTGTCGGCTGCGGCGCTATTGAGTGCCGATGTCGCGATCACGCACAATCTGCAGTTGCCGCTGGTGACGCCACTGGTCTTCGCCTGGGCCTGGTTCCTGTCGGCCGCGGTCGGCGGTTATTTGCGCGAACGCCGGGCCCGCGACCAGGCCGTGTCGCTATTCGGGCGCTTTCTCAATCCGGGTGTCGTGAGCCAGATCGTCGAACAGGGTGCAACCGTGGAAAGCCTGTCCGGCCGTATGCGCGACGTTACGGTGCTTTTTTCCGACATACGCGGTTTTACCACGATGTCCGAAACACGGCCGCCACAAGAAGTGGTTGCCTTGCTCAATCGCTATTTCGAAAAACAGGTCGAGGTTGTATTTCGCCATGGCGGAACGCTTGACAAGTTCATAGGTGACTGCATCATGGCGTTCTGGGGTGCGCCGATCGAAGATCCGAAGCATGCGTCGCACGCGGTGGCGGCCGCTCTGGAAATGCAAAGCACGCTGCTCGAATTCAAAAGGGAACTTGCTGCCGAAGGATGGAATGCCGACGATTTCGACGTGGGAATCGGCGTGCACTCCGGGGCTGCCGTGGTCGGCTTTATCGGTGCGCGGCGCAAGCTCGATTACACGGCGATCGGCGATACCGTGAACCTGGCCAGCCGCGTCGAAGGATTGACCAAGGGAGTGGCTCGAATACTGGTGACGCGCGATACAATGCTCGCATGCCGGCAGTCCGGCGAATTGGGCTTCGCGTATCGCGGTGCGTTCCCTGTCAAAGGGCGCACGGCAGCGGTTGAACTGTATGAACCGAGGGAGAAAACATGAAAATTCACGCGTTGGCGTATGCAATTATGCTGGTCGCCGGCCCTGCATTTGCCGAATCCGCGCGTACCATTCGCGTCACAGAACTGCAGGCCCAATCGCAATCGGATGCAGCTACGCTGGCCACGCTTCCGGAGAATACGCAAGTCAATGTGATGCGGCGTAGCGGTGCATGGAGCGAAGTCAAAACGATGAGCGGGCAGTCGGGCTGGGTACGCATGCTGAGCCTCAGACCGAAAGCCGGCGTGTCGCAGAATACTAGTGCGTCCGGGAGCGGCGGTAATCCGCTCGGCGCGTTGACCAGTTTGTTGTCGACCGGGCGCACATCCAATACCGCTACGGTTACGACCGGAGTACGCGGCTTGACGGAAGAGGATTTGCAAAGCGCGCAAGCGAATTCGCGTGAACTGCAAAAAGTCCAAAAATTCGCCGCACAAAAAAATGCAGCGCAGGCATTCGCCCAGCGCACGAAATTGTCTCCGTTGCAGATTGACTACCTGCCGGAGCCGGCGCCGGTCCATCAGGCCGCACCTTCTTTTGATGGAGGCTGACATGCGACGTATCGGTCATTTTCTTGTTGCAGCAGCATGTGCGCTTGCCTGCGCTCCGGCGCTCGCACAATTTGGATTCTCTTTGCCAGGATTCGGCCAGAGCGGCGTAAAAAGCGGCAATTTCGATATTGGCGGCATGGTCGGCAATTTGACCAAGGCCACTAGCGAGACCAGCGAGGCCGATGAAATTCGCATCGGTCAGGAATTCGCCGCCACTTTACTGGGTGCAAAGCCGCTGGTTGCGGATGCGCGCCTGCAGCGCTACGTCAATACGCTCGGACGCTGGTTGGCACTGCAGACCGAGCGGCCAGATCTGCCATGGACCTTCGGCGTTTTGGACGATGCCGGCTTTAACGCGTTTGCTACGCCGGGTGGTTATGTTTTTGTCACAAAAGGATTGATCGCGCAGATGCGCAACGAGGCAGAACTGGCGGGCGTCCTGGCGCATGAAATCGGACATGTACTGAAAAAGCATCATTTGCATGCGGTGCAGAAGAATGCCGGGTTTGCGCTGGTGGGCGATCTTGTGAGCGCTGCCGACAAAGGCGGGAACAGCGATGCCAAAGCCGCTTTCCTTGGTATCGGACGCAAACTCTACGCCAGCGGCCTGGATCAGAATGACGAATTCGAGGCTGACCGGCTAGGTGTCGTGATTGCCGCGCGCGCTGGATACGATGCATATGGCTTGCCGGCGGTATTGCAAATGTTGGGCGGGCAAAGTGCCCACGATGGCAATTTTGCCTTGCTGTTCAAGACGCATCCGGCGCCGGGTGAACGTATCGATCGGCTCGACACGCTGATGGGCAACCGGTTCGATGCGATGTCGGGTTCGGCCGGCCGGCCGCTCGATCGTCGGCTGAAGGAGTTCGGGAAGTAATAATCCGGCGATGGCGGTATTTTCGGCATGCCTGGTTAAACGGACGTCGAAACACATAATCTTGCTTTTGCGGCAACATTGGCTCCTTAATGAGGCCATGTCGGGCGTAAATCCTTGTAATTGCCGGGTAATTTCCCGGTTGATTCTGGCTTTTTCCACACTCCCGATGTTCGGCATTTGCGCCGATTTTCGCGGCCGATCCACCGCGCAGGATGGTTTGTTTTAAAATAGCGGGCTACACTTCAATTGAGTCTTTATGTCCAAAAAGCCTTTACCCGTCGATCCGCCTGTTTCGTTCGAAGAAGCAATGAGCGAACTGGAGCAATTGGTGGCTCGGATGGAGGCTGGTGAATTGCCTTTGGAAGCATCTGTCGCCGCCTATAAGCGCGGTTCCGAGTTGGTCAAGTACTGCGCGGCACAACTGGATAAGGTAGAAAGTCAGGTCAGGATACTGGAAGGCGACATGCTGAAACCGTTCGCGACCGATGGTGCAGCCGAGGCGGATGAATGACGGAAGTGCAGGGATTCGACGCCTGGATGCGTAACGTCCAGCATACGATGGAGGAGGTGCTGGCTTCATACTTGCCCTGTTCCGGACAGGAGCCCGTCCGCTTGCATGAAGCGATGCGTTACGCGGCCCTCGATGGTGGAAAACGCGTGCGTCCATTGCTGGTATTCGCGGCGGGCGAGTTGTTCGGTGCGGACAAGGCATTACTGGCGCGGGCCGCTACCGCGGTAGAGATGATTCATGCCTATTCGCTGGTGCATGACGATATGCCATGCATGGACGACGATGCGCTGCGACGCGGCAAGGCCACCGTGCATGTCAAGTACGACCAGGCGACCGCATTGCTGGTTGGCGATGCATTGCAAGCCCAGGCGTTTCTGGTGTTGTCCGAGAGCGGGGGCGATCCCGCTCGCAATCTGGAAATGATTCGCATGCTGGCACACGCGGCGGGATCGGGCGGCATGTGCGGCGGTCAGGCGATTGACCTGGATAGTGTCGGCATGACATTGTCGTTGGCTGAACTGGAGCGAATGCACCGCCTGAAGACGGGCGCGTTGCTGCGCGCTTCGGTGTTGCTGGGTGCTTTGAGCGGCAAGGCGCTGACCGAGCCCGAAAAATTATTCCTTGAGGCATATGCGGATGCGATCGGCCTCGCGTTCCAGGTGGTTGACGATGTACTGGATGCGACGGCTGACTCCGGTACGCTCGGCAAGACAGCCGGCAAGGACGCAGCGGATAACAAGCCGACGTATGTATCGATTCTGGGCCTGGAGAAATCACGGGCCCTGGCAGAAAAATTGCGAGCCGACGCACATCAGGCGCTCACCTCATTTGGAGACAAGGCTCAACGGCTTCGCGAACTAGCGGATCTGATCGTGGAGCGGAAAGCATAATAGGCAAAGCATGAAACTGCTGAAAAACATTGATAGTCCGGCCGATTTGCGCAAACTTTCACGTGCGCAACTGAAACCCCTGGCGGACGAGCTGCGCGCTTTCGTGCTCGATTCGGTATCCAAGACCGGTGGACACTTGTCGTCCAATCTCGGCACCGTCGAGCTCACAATCGCGCTGCATTACGTATTCAACACGCCGGAAGACCGGCTGGTGTGGGATGTCGGGCATCAAACCTATCCGCACAAGATTCTGACCGGCCGCCGCGACCAGATGCATACGCTGCGTCAGCTGAACGGCATTTCCGGTTTCCCGCGCCGCAGCGAGAGCCAGTACGATACCTTCGGTACCGCGCATTCGTCGACCTCGATCTCTGCCGCGCTCGGCATGGCCCTGGCGGCCAAGGCGAAAGGTGAAACGCGGCATGCGGTCGCCATCATCGGCGATGGCGCAATGACTGCGGGTATGGCGTTTGAAGCATTGAACAATGCCGGTGTACACGACGACATCAATTTACTGGTGGTGCTGAACGACAACGACATGTCGATTTCTCCACCGGTCGGCGCACTGAATCGCTATCTGGCGCGTCTGATGTCCGGCCAGTTTTATGCCAAGGCGAAGAACGTCGGCAAGTCGGTGCTGCCCGGCCCGATGCTGGAACTGGCCAAGCGCTTCGAGGAGCACGCCAAAGGCATGATCGTGCCCGCCACGATGTTCGAAGAATTCGGATTCAACTACATCGGCCCGATCGATGGGCACGATCTTGAGTCGTTGATTCCGACGCTGCAGAACTTGAAGAATCTGAAGGGACCGCAATTCCTGCATGTGGTGACCAAAAAAGGACAGGGTTACAAGCTGGCGGAAGCCGACCCGGTGCTGTATCACGGCCCCGGCAAGTTCAATCCTGCCGAAGGCATCAAGCCTTCGGCGGCCACCAAGATAACCTATACGCAGGTGTTCGGCGACTGGTTATGCGATATGGCTGCGCACGACACGCGCCTGGTTGGTATAACGCCGGCGATGCGCGAAGGTTCCGGCATGGTGCAGTTCGAACAGCGCTTCCCGGATCGCTATCATGACGTCGGCATCGCAGAACAGCATGCGGTGACATTCGCCGCCGGTATAGCATGCGAGGGCCTGAAGCCGGTCGTTGCGATTTATTCCACCTTTCTGCAGCGCGGCTACGATCAGTTGATCCATGATGTCGCATTACAGAATCTGGATGTGACCTTTGCACTCGATCGAGCCGGACTGGTCGGCGCGGACGGCGCGACCCATGCCGGCAATTACGACATGGCGTATCTGCGCTGCATCCCGAACATGATCGTGATGGCCGCCTCCGACGAGAACGAGTGCCGCCGCATGCTGACCACCGGTTTCCAATACAATGGTCCTGCTGCGATACGTTATCCGCGCGGCGCGGGCATCGGTGCGACAATCGACAGGGAATTGGCTGCAATAGCGCTCGGAACCGGCGAAATCCGGCGAACCGGAAAGGGCGTCGCGATCCTGGCGTTCGGCACCATGGTCGCGCCGAGCGTAGCTGCAGCAGACGAATTGAATGCAACAGTTGCCAACATGCGCTTCATCAAGCCGCTCGATATCGAACTGGTCAAGCAGTTGGCAAATTCGCACGATGCACTGGTCACGGTTGAGGAGGGTGCAGTTATGGGCGGTGCCGGCGCGGCGGTAGCGGAAGCGCTGGCTGCAGCCGGAATTGTGAAGCCGTTATTGCATTTGGGTTTGCCGGACAAATTTATAGATCATGGCGACGCGGCGCAATTGCTTACCGCCTGCGGCCTTGACGCAACCGGCATTGCCGCATCGATCAAAAAACGTTTTGGCAAAGGCGAACCGCGCCTGGTCGTCAATAACTAACAAAAACCATGTAGGTCCGTCCCGGACTTTCACTATTGAATAGGTACTGCAATGAATACCCGTGATCTTAACCTGACCACAATTCCCGATGTGCAGAATGCGGTCGATACCCGACGCATTGCGATTCAGCGCGTCGGCGTCAAGGGAGTTCGATATCCGGTCACGGTCAGGACCGGCACGGGCGTGCAGCCTTCGATCGGCAGCTGGAACATGTATGTGCATCTGCCCGAAGAAAAAAAAGGCACGCACATGTCGCGCTTCATTGCGCTGCTGGAAGAAAACCGCGTACCACTGGATGTGAGTTCATTCAGCGACTTGATGAAAAAAATGGTCAAGTTGCTGGAAGCCGATAGCGGCCGGATTGAATTGTCGTTTCCGTATTTCATCAACAAGATCGCACCAGTGTCGGGAGTCGAAAGCCTGATGGATTACGAGGTGGGACTGACTGGCGAAATCAGGAATGGCGAACTGGAAGTGACGTTGAAAGTACTGGTTCCGGTGACCAGCCTGTGCCCATGTTCGAAGAAAATCTCTGCATATGGCGCACATAACCAGCGTTCGCATATTACGGTCAACGCGATTCTGACCGGAGAAATCCTGATCGATGAATTGATTGGAAAAATCGAGGAGCAGGCATCGTGCGAATTGTACGGTCTGCTCAAGCGTCCGGATGAAAAATACGTGACCGAGCGCGCTTATGACAATCCGAAGTTTGTCGAGGATCTGGTGCGCGATGTGGCGGGGATGCTGAATGCGGATGCGAGGGTTGCGGCTTATACGCTGGAAGCCGAGAATTTTGAATCAATTCATAATCATTCGGCATATGCGCTGATTGAGTTCGATAAGCGGGTGAAGTAGCGGCTTTGAATTTGATTTGGCTAAAAAAGCGACGCAATGCGTCGCTTTTTTATGGCGTGATACTCGATCTGAGTGTCGCGCCCTCCGAAAATGCAAGACGGTATGTTCTTCGTGGGAACAAGCCGGGTCTCGCCCCGGCGGGCGAGTTTCTTTCTTTTGCGTCGCCAAAAGAAAGAAACCAAAGAAAAGGCGACCCTACTCAGCGCCCTGCGGGTCCCCACAAAGGGAACGGCCACAACGGGAAGCGAAACGAACTCGCTGCGCTCAAACATGTTTCGCTTCTTAATCCGTTGTAACCATTCCCTTTGTGGCACTTCGCCAAGGGTTCAACGTCAACACCAATTCAGCCGGCCGCGAAGACCGGCTCGCTGGATTGGCGGTAAAAAGGCGCCGTTTTTGACGTACCCCCGCTTGGGACGCTGCCGCGAAAGTGATGGGTCAGGCGGATAAAGAAGCGAAACATGTCTGAGCGCAGCGAGTTCGTTTCGCTTCCCGCATGACCCATTGCTTTCGCGGGAGAAGGAGTTCACGCTTGCAAGCGCGAACCGTTACGCAGGCGGACAGCATGCTGTCCGAATTCTCTGCTTCACCCCGAAGGGCAGCATCTTGCGGTCGCCTTCTTTTGCTTACTTTTCTTGGCGAGACAAGAAAAGTGAGTAGCCGCCGGGCTACCCCCGGCATGCAACCACGAAGTGTAAATTTATAGAGCAGGCACCGGCATTTCGATATCTATAAAGCGCAATCAAAGCTCCCGCTTTCGATCCTTCTCCCACAACACATCGCTCCCACCGGCAAAACGATTCAACACCCGCGACAGCACGAACATCAAATCCGACAACCGATTCATGTATTGCCGTGGATTGGCATTGATCTTGTCCACCTTGCCGAGGCTGACAATTGCCCGTTCCGCACGACGGCACACGGTACGGCACACATGCGCTTGCGATGCCGCGCGCGAACCGGCCGGCAGGATGAAATCCTTCAATGGTGGCAGGTCCACATTGTATTTTTCGAGCAGCCCATCCAGTCGTGCGACATGCGCATCGCTGATGAGCGTATAGCCTGGAATGCACAATTCACCGCCCACGTCGAACAGGTCATGCTGAATTGACACCAGTTCTTCCCGCAATGCTGCCGGCAGGTCTTCGCACAACAATAGCCCGATATGCGAATTCAGTTCGTCCACGTCGCCTATTGCATGGACCCGCAAGCTGTCCTTGTCGATGCGACTGCCGTCGCCAAGGCCCGTGGTGCCGTTGTCGCCGGTGCGAGTGGCGATTTTAGAAAGTCGATTGCCCATATCCGTTGAAAAATTAGTAGGGGAGAAGGTCAGGATACGTCAAAAATCCGGCGCACGCTCATGCATCGACGAATAGCTGCAGTGTGGATTGGTGCGGAGTAGAATTCAGTAACACGAGAGGCGATCATGAACCAACCTGTCCAGATGGATGCAATAAGAAGGCCAATGCCTGAAGCACTGTTGTCGGCGCTTGAGTCCTTGCTCGGCGAGCGACTATCTACCACGCAGGCGATGCGTGAACATCACGGCAGGGATGAGTCTTCCTACGATCCGATGCTGCCCGATGCGGTCGTGTTCGCGCGTACGGCCGAAGAAGTCGCTGCAGTTGTCAAGCTGTGCAGCGAATTCGAGATGCCGATTATTCCGTATGGCACCGGCACCTCGCTCGAAGGCCATGTGCTGGCATTGCATGGCGGCGTTACGATCGACCTGTCACAAATGAACAAGGTGGTCGCGATCCACGCGGAAGACTTGACCGCAACCGTGCAGGCTGGCGTCACGCGGAAGCAACTGAACCAGGAAATCAAGGACACAGGATTATTTTTTCCGATCGATCCGGGAGCCGATGCATCGCTGGGCGGCATGGCGGCAACCCGGGCCTCGGGCACCAACGCGGTACGTTACGGCACCATGCGCGAAAATGTGCTGGCGCTGACCGTGGTGACCTCGGACGGCCGCATCATCCGGACCGGAACACGTGCGAAAAAATCTTCCGCCGGCTATGACTTGACGCGCATATTCGTCGGTAGCGAAGGCACGCTGGGCATCATTACCGAAGTTACCGTAAAGCTGTATCCGCAGCCGGAAGCGATATCCGCCGCCGTGTGTTCCTTCCCCAGCGCCTCCGACGCCGTCCAAACCGTGATTCAGACCATTCAAATGGGTGTGCCGGTCGCACGCGTCGAGTTCCTGGATGAAAACGGCGTGCGGGCAATCAATGCGCACGACAAGCTGGGCCTGCCGGAAAAACCGCTATTGCTGTTCGAATTCCACGGCAGCGAGCACGGTGTAAAGGAACAGGCGGAGCTGGTCCAGAATATCGCCGCTGAATACGATTCAAGCGGATTCGAATGGGCAACGCATCCGGAAGATCGTTCGCGCTTGTGGGCGGCCCGCCACAATGCGTTTTTTGCATTGTTGCAAATGCGTCCCGGTCATCGCTCGATCACGACCGATTGCTGCGTGCCGATCTCGCGGTTGGCGCAATGCATTCTCGAAACCAAGGCGGATTGTGAAAAACACGACATGGTTTATTCAATCATCGGCCATGTCGGCGACGGCAATTTCCACGTGCTGATATTGGTTGATCCGCACGATCCGGCCCAGTACGCCAAAGCAGAAGAAATCAACAAGCGCATGGTCTCGCGTGCGATCGCGATGGACGGAACCTGTACCGGCGAACATGGCATCGGTTTGCACAAGATGGATTTCCTGATACAGGAACATGGTGAAGACGCAATCGGCACGATGCGTGCGATCAAGCATGCGCTCGACCCCAAAAACATCATGAACCCCGGTAAAATCATTCACTGGTAACCAGCGGCAATAAAAATTCTATGGCAATCAGGCTCCCACCCGTTCACGCGCTGTCTGCTTTCGAGGCAGCTGCCCGGCACGGTTCATTTGCGCTTGCCGCGGAAGAATTGTGCATTACACCGTCGGCGCTATCACACCGGATTCGCCTGCTTGAAGAATTCGTCGGCGAGCGTTTATTCATTCGCGACGGCCGCACCGTGAACCTGTCGGAGTTCGGTCGTCGATATCTCGAAGTCGTACGCGCTGCGCTTCGCACGCTCACGGATTTTCCGATGCCGCATCGGAGCGCACCTGCGCAATTGCGCGTCAAGGTCACGTTGCCGCCGACATTCGCACGCTGCATCTTCGTGCCGCGTGTTGCGGAATTCACCAGCCGACATCCGGATATCGAGGTCGAGATGTTCCTGTCGGTACCGCTGTATGACCTGAGCCTGTCGGAAAGCGACGTCGAAGTCCGATTCGGTGCGGGAAAATATCCCAACATCGTTGCCGAAAAACTGTTCGAAGAACCGGCTTTTGCAGCCGCCAGTCCACGTTATCTTGAAAAGATAGGACCGATAGAAACGCCTGCCGACCTGCGCAAGGCGACACTATTGCGATCGGCACTGGAACCCTGGCAACCCTGGTTCGAAGCAGCCGGTCTTGACTGGCCGGAACCTGCGACCGGGATGCGCGCCGATGATCTCGGTTTGTTACTGGAGGCGATCAGGCATGGGCACGGCGTCGGTTTGACCCGCCTGCATTTTGCACAAGGCATGATTGAAAGCGGCGAGATTACGCCCCTGTTCGATATACAGTTGACCACGCCGCCGCATGCGTACTATATGGTCTATGAAAAGCAGATGCGCGAACGCCAGGAAGTTGCATTGTTTATTGACTGGATGCAAACAACCTTCTGTAACGTCTGACAAACATTGTTCGCCATCCATAGCCGCTGGTTTGCCGGCCCCGACAGGGCTTGAAAATATTTCACGCGAGCAGAAAACGCTTTTCAGCTCAAATCACTGAACTTGGAACCAAGTGCGAACGCCGTTTGGTTACACTGTGTCGGTATGGAAAACGCCTGGCGACGATTCAATCTATGATTGCATCGCTCAATGTCAGGATTATCATTTCAGCAATTTAATGGACACTAGTGGACTGCAACAACCCATTCGAAAGTGCCGGTCGCACGTGCGACGCGCATGGCGGCGTTACAAATGCTCACGATAGCGCGCTATCGCTGCGCTGTGCGCCTTGCCCTGCACGCCGAACATGCGCCATTCACTTCCCGATCGGCTGTTACAGTTCACTAGTTCAACGCAAACTATGAACGCGGCCGCAGACTTGCCATTTACCATCGACCGACAGCGCGAGGTCGTCGCTGCGCTGCATGCAGTGCTGCCGGCAGACACCGTGCTGTTCAACGAAGAAGACACGCGCCCTTACGAATGCGACGGGCTTGCCGCGTATCGCCAGCTTCCCATGGTGGTCGTGCTGCCGAATAACGAAGCCCAGGTGGTCGCGATACTGAACATATGTCGCGATATGAAGGTCCGGATCGTGCCGCGCGGCGCGGGTACCGGGTTGTCCGGCGGCGCGATGCCGATTGCCGATGGCGTGGTGCTGTCGACCGCGCGGCTGAATAAAATCGTCAGGCTTGATCGCTACAGCCGTACCGCCGTGGTACAGCCGGGCGTGCGCAATCTTGCAATTTCCGATGCGGCGGCAATCCACGATTTGTATTACGCGCCCGACCCATCGTCGCAGATCGCCTGCACCATAGGCGGCAACGTCGCTGAAAATTCCGGCGGCGTACATTGTCTGAAGTATGGTTTGACCGTGCATAACGTGCTGCGGGTGCGCATGGTGACGATCGACGGCGACATCGTGGAGCTCGGCAGCGAAGCGCTCGATGCGCCTGGCCTCGATCTGCTTGCGGTGTTCATCGGCTCCGAAGGAATGCTGGGCGTCGTTACCGAAGTGACGGTCAAACTGATTCCCAAGCCGCAACTGGCGCGCGTGATCATGGCATCGTTCGACGATGTGGTGAAAGGCGGCAATGCAGTTGCCAGCGTGATCGCGGCCGGCATCATTCCGGCCGGGCTGGAGATGATGGACAAGACATCATCGCGCATGGTCGAGCCGTTCGTGAAGGCGGGCTACGACATCGATGCGGAGGCGATTCTTTTGTGCGAATCGGACGGCATGCCGGAAGAAGTCGAGGAAGAAGTCGGGCGCATGACCGAGGTGTTGCAAAATTCCGGTGCAACGGCGATTGCGGTGTCGCAGAATGAAACCGAGCGACTCAAATTCTGGTCCGGCCGAAAGAACGCCTTTCCGGCCGCGGGCCGCATCTCGCCGGATTATTACTGCATGGACGGCACGATTCCGCGCAAGAATCTGGCGCAGGTTTTACTCGGCATCGCGCAGATGGAAACCAAATACGGCTTGCGCTGTGCAAACGTATTTCATGCCGGCGACGGCAACTTGCATCCATTGATCATGTTCGATGCGAATGCACCCGGTGAATTTCATCGCGCAGAATTGTTCGGTGCCGAAATCCTTGAACTGTGCGTCGAAGTCGGCGGTACCATCACCGGCGAGCACGGAGTCGGCATCGAGAAAATAAATTCGATGTGCGTGCAGTTCTCGAAACAGGAACTCGACGCATTCTTTGCCGTCAAGGCGGCATTCGATACCGCGTTCCTGCTGAATCCGGACAAGGCGATTCCGACGTTACGGCGTTGTGCCGAATACGGCAAGATGCATGTGAAGCGCGGCCAATTGAAATTTGCGGATTTGCCGCGTTTTTAGCGAACGGTATCAGGCGCGACATGGAACACACATTGCAGGAATTTTCGAATCGCATTGCCGCAGCCAATGCCGGCCGGACGGCCTTGCGCATACGCGGCGGCGGCACCAAGGACTGGTACGGCCAGGCGCTGCAGGGCGAGATTCTGGATACGCGCAGCCATACCGGAATCATCGCCTACGAGCCGACCGAGCTGGTTATCACCGCCCGCAGCGGCACTCCGCTCGCAGAAATTGACGCTGCGCTGGCGGAACACAATCAGATGCTCGCTTTTGAGCCGCCGTATTTCGGCACCGGAGCGACCATCGGCGGAGTCGTCGCGGCAGGGCTTTCCGGCCCACGCAGGCAGGCGGTCGGCTCCGTGCGCGATTTTGTGCTTGGTGCGGTGCTGATGGACGGCAAGGGTGATGTACTGCATTTCGGCGGACAGGTAATGAAGAACGTCGCCGGTTACGATGTGTCTCGCCTGCTCGCCGGATCAATGGGCACGCTCGGATTGATTCTCGAAGTGTCGATCAAGGTATTGCCCCGGCCGTTTGCGGAAACCAGCATACGCTTCGAACTCGACCAGGCCGATGCGATTCGTCGCCTGAATGACTGGGGGAGCCAGCCGCTGCCGATTTCCGCAAGCGCATGGCATGATGGGAAATTGATGGTTCGTTTATCCGGCGCCCGTGCCGCGATCAATGGCGCGCTGAAAAAGATGGGTGGCGAGGAAGTGCCTGATGCAGCTCAATTCTGGCTTGACTTGCGTGAACAGAAAAACAGTTTTTTCGATTCTGCCGCACGGGCATCGCAGGCCGTCTGGCGATTGTCGGTGCCTTCGGTCACCACACCGCTTGCGCTCGCTGGCGACGAACTGATCGAATGGGGCGGTGCGCAGCGCTGGCTGAAGACGAATCAACAAGCCGCCGTGATTCGCGCGGAAGCCGCGAGGGTAGGCGGCCATGCGACCTTATACAGCGGCGACAAGGCTGTTGGCGTTTTCCATCCGCTTGCGCCGGCCATCGCCGGCATTCATCGCAATCTCAAGGCGGCATTCGATCCGGCCGGCATATTCAATCGGGGCCGGATGTATCCGGAATGGTAGGTGTCTTGGAAGCAGGCGCTCCGCAGGGGCGCCAGTTTCGCAACAAACAGTAGGATCTCATGCAAACCAATTTAGCCGATTTCATCAAGAACACGCCTGAAGGAGATGAGGCCGAGTCGATTCTCCGCAGATGCGTTCACTGCGGTTTTTGTACCGCTACCTGTCCGACCTATCAGTTGCTGGGTGATGAACTGGATGGTCCGCGTGGCCGGATCTATCTGATCAAGCAGGTTTTGGAAGGAAAGCAGGCGACGGCAAAAACGCAGATGCACCTGGATCGCTGCCTGACATGCCGCAACTGTGAAACCACTTGTCCTTCCGGCGTGCAGTACGGCCGCCTGGTGGATATCGGCCGCAAGATCGTCGATGAACAGGTGCCGCGCCCGTTGTCCGAGCGCGTGCAGCGGTCAGCATTGAAAGAAGCGCTACCACGCAAATGGCTGTTCTCGCCGGCGATGACGGCGGGACAATTGATGCGGCCCCTGTTGCCCAAGGCATTGAAAAACAAGGTTCCGGCAAAACAGGATGCAGGAATATGGCCTGCACGCGAGCACGCACGCAAGATGTTGCTGCTGGATGGTTGCGTGCAACCGTCGATGGCGCCCAATATCAATGCAGCCACGGCACGTGTGTTCGACGCGCTAGGCGTGCAACTGGTTATTGCCGCGAAGGCCGGCTGTTGCGGCGCGATTCGTTACCATCTGAACGACCATGATGCCGGCCTGGATGATATGCGCCGCAATATCGATGCATGGTGGCCGCATGTCGAAGCCGGTGCGGAAGCAATTGTCATGACGGCGTCCGGTTGCGGCGTGACGGTAAAAGAATACGGTCATTTGCTCCGGCATGATCCCGCATACGCCGAAAAGGCGGAAAAAATTTCGACGCTGACGAAAGACCTGAGTGAAATATTGCCTGATTTCGAATCGGCATTACAGGAAAAGCTCAGCGGAAAGATCAGCAAGCGCGTCGCCTATCACCCGCCTTGCACTTTGCAGCATGGCCAGCAAATTCGTGGCAAGGTCGAACGTGTTTTGGGTATCGTCGGGGTTGACGTCAAGCTGTGCGAAGACAGCCATCTTTGCTGTGGGTCGGCCGGGACTTATTCGGTGCTGCAGCCGGAGCTTGCATATCGGTTGCGGGATAACAAGCTTGCCAAGCTGGCGGCAACCGAGCCGGAAATGATCGTGTCTGCCAATATCGGATGTCTGACACATTTGCAATCGGGTACCGAGACGCCCGTCCGGCACTGGATCGAGCTGGTCGATTCTGCGCTGGCTCCTGCCGGTTGACATGCCGGCGTTCTGATTCCGTGTATCTATAGCGAAAAACCATCGCCGCGACGGTCGCACTCGCACGGGTATTTCAATTTGCTCGGACGGCGTCCCATAGCGGCGCGCCGGAACCAACCCATGGGTTGCCAGTCATATAATCAAGCGCGATCGATGCCGGAGCGATGGCTCGCCGCAATGGGTACGGACCACTGTCGAATCCATGTTAACGGATTGCAGAATTGGAGATAAGCCATGAGAAAAGTCATCATGCTTGCAATAGCAGGTTATTTCTGGAAAAAAGTGAAGGCGCGCTATAGCGGTAAAGGACGCGCAGCGCGTAGAGCCGGAATCTGATTTTTTCTGATCCGTCGTCTTGGGGTTGGGTTTAAACAGCGCAACTCGGAATCGGTCGGTTGTTTCAACTGGGATATTTCTGCGATATGTTTTCGGTGCTGTTACTTGCTATCACACGGTTTCGTCCGGAACGTTTTGCAATATAAAGCGCATCATCCGCACGCTTCAAGATTGACTCCATGTCGTCGTACGCTTCATTGCCGGTGATCCCTGCCGAAAACGTGATCGCCAGTCCCGGACTGATGCTTGACCAGTCATGATCGGCAATCTTTTCCCGCACTCTATCCATCACTTCTGTTCCCGGTTCCATCGGCGTTTCGGTTAGGAGAATGCCGAACTCCTCACCGCCGAAGCGACCCAATCGGTCTGGCGCCCTGAGCGACTCTTCAATCATGTCGCAAAAGGTTTTCAGCACCGCATCACCCACTGCGTGCCCATGCTTGTCGTTGACCTGCTTGAAATGGTCCAGATCGAGCATCACAAAACAGAACGGCCGAGCCGTCCGCTTTGCGCGCTGCATTTCCGCATCAAGTGCCGCGATGAAATTGCGTCGATTGAGCGCCCCGGTCAAATCGTCGCGGCTGGCGAGAATCTCTATTTTCTGCAACGAGTATTCCAGTTGCCGGTTTTTTTCGGATAACTGTCCGCGCAATCGTCCGAATTGGGCGCTTGCCAGCGTCAGCAGACGTAGCGCAAGTACAAAGAACAACCATACCAGGCCGGTTTCAACCGGAGACACCCCTGGATAAGCAAAGCTGTCACCGACGACAACTAATGCCAATGCGGTGGTCACCGCATAAATTACCCAGCCAATCGTAAATTGCCGAGGCGTGAATTCCATCAGCGTGAAACCCGAGGACACCAGCAGGACCAGCATAAACAATATTGATAGATTGGGTGCCAGCAGCAGGAACACAATTTGCAGCGTCGCGATTACAGAGAGCTGCTGGATGAGCATGCCCTTGTCCCGCAGAAGAAGATTCCTCCCGGTCTTGAAAAATAAAAAGAATGCAGTGGCTGATCCGGTGCTTGCGATAAAAAACGCTGCCGCAATCCATGCCGGTATGGTTCCGGACATCGCAAACAAGCCAAGCATCGCGGACTCGACCGCCATGTTCATGATCAACAGCCTTGCCATGCGAAGGCGATGTCCCTGGCGCTTCGCTTCCTTCGGATCATGCGCCGTGATCTGGTTGAACAACGTCATCCTGATTCTTCCAATTGACGACTGCAAAATGAAACAGATTGGCTGCCCGGCACTCGGCAAGAATGTGCTTTTCTATCGGGTTTTTTCAGGCGGATGCCGTGTTGGTCAGGACTAGAGCAGTCGACTGCATAAGGCGGCGGCTATACACGGTATACACGATATCTCGCGTTCAAAAAGTAAAAGGGTGCGATCGTCTTCAAGCCCGGCCATCCGGCGAATGCCGGGTTTTTTAAATCACCGCACCGGCGTTACACAATCCCCAGGTGTGAGGTGCCGGCAGACAGGTCACGGTCCTTGGCCTCTTTGCCTTTCAGCTTGATGGACAGTCGCAAATCATTGACCGAGTCGGCGTTGCGCAATGCGTCTTCATACGAAATCTTGTCCGCTTCATACAGATCGAACAGTGCCTGGTCGAAGGTCTGCATGCCGAGCTCACGCGATTTTTTCATGATCTCCTTGATCTCGTGGACATTGCCCTTGAAGATCAGGTCGGAAATAAGCGGCGAATTCAGCATGATTTCGACAGCAGGAACGCGCCCCTTGGTATCCCGCAGCGGTATCAGTCGCTGGGAGATCATGCCCTTCAAATTGAGCGACAGGTCCATCAGCAATTGCTGGCGGCGTTCTTCAGGGAAGAAGTTGATGATGCGGTCCAGCGCCTGGTTCGAACTATTCGCATGCATGGTGGCAAGGCACAGGTGCCCGGTTTCCGCAAACGCGATTGCATAATCCATCGATTCCCGGTCGCGGATCTCGCCGATCAGGATCACGTCCGGCGCCTGGCGCAGCGTGTTCTTCAGTGCGGTACCCCAGTCGGCAGTATCGACACCGATTTCGCGTTGCGTCACGATGCAGTTCCGGTGCGGATGCACATACTCGACCGGATCTTCAACCGTGATGATATGGCCGTGGCTGTTCTCGTTACGGTAGCCGATCATCGCGGCCAGCGTGGTGGATTTACCGGAGCCGGTTGCGCCGACCATGATGACCAGTCCGCGCTTGGTCATCACGACCTCTTTCAGCGTCTCGGGAATGCCGAGATCCTCAATCTTCGGAATGGTCGTGGTAATTGTCCTGAGCACGAGCCCGACCCGGCCCTGCTGCACAAATGCGGATACGCGAAAACGTCCCAGCGCGCCGGGACTGATCGCGAAGTTGCATTCCTTGCTGGCTTCAAACTCGGCCGCCTGCTTGTCGTTCATTATCGCGCGCGCGAGTTCGACCGTATGTGTCGACGTCAGCGGCTGGTTCGATACCGGCGTCATCTTTCCATCAATCTTGAACGCAGGCGGAAATTCTGCGGTGATGAATAGATCTGAGCCGTTCTTGCTCAGCATCAGCCGCAGCAAGTCGTGCATGAATTTCGTCGCTTGTTCGCGTTCCATTTGTATTCCTTTTTAATTCGGCACGATCAAGTCTTGTTTGATCGCACTCCCGTTCTCTCCTTCTCCCGCGTGCGGGAGAAGGTCGGGATGAGGGCGATCGCAGATATCGATGCAGTTGATCGGCCTTAACCCGGGAAGTTTTCCGGCGTCTTCGCAGCCGATCGGGCCGCTGCCGGTGAGATGATGTTCCGTTTTACCAGATCGGTCAAATTGCCGTCCAGCGTCTGCATTCCTACGCTGGAGCCGGTCTGGATCGCCGAATACATTTGCGCGATTTTCGCTTCGCGAATCAGGTTGCGGATCGCAGGCGTGCCGAGCATGATTTCATGCGCGGCGACCCGGCCTGTGCCGTCCTTGGTTTTCAGCAGCGTTTGCGAGATCACCGCCTGCAACGATTCGGACAACATCGCACGCACCATCTCCTTTTCATCACCCGGAAACACGTCGATGATACGGTCGATGGTTTTCGCAGCAGACGACGTATGCAGGGTGCCGAACACCAGG
>JAKFFO010000003.1:0-20647 GCA_036675035.1 Oxalobacteraceae bacterium | reverse complement strand
GCGCACCCGACGTCGTAATTGCATCCAGAATCTCGGCAAAGTGATTTTCATTGCCGTTTTCAATGCAGCTGCGAACCAGTTCGCGTTGCGGCAGGGTGCCGTTATGCATCAAATAAATCAATGGAAGCGTGGGTTTCCCCTCGCGTAGATCGTCACCAACGTTTTTGCCGATATCGAGCGCATTACCGGAATAATCCAGCACATCATCGATCAACTGAAAAGCGGTTCCGAGTGAGCGACCATATTCTGCAGCGGCTGCGATTTCGCGATCGGACGCGCCGGCAATCAATGCGCCAAGTTGTGCTGCCGCTTCAAACAGCTTCGCGGTTTTTGAATGGATTACCTGCAGATAGCGTTCTTCAGTCACGTCGGGATCATGCATATTGAGCAACTGCAGCACTTCTCCTTCTGCGATCACGTTGGTCGCGTCTGCCAGAATTTGCATCACCCGCATATCCCCAATCGATACCATCATCTGAAACGAACGAGAATAAAGAAAATCGCCAACCAGCACAGAGGCGGCATTGCCGAACAACGCATTGGCAGTTTGCCGTCCGCGGCGCAGCGATGATTCATCAACCACGTCGTCATGCAGCAGTGTAGCGGTATGGATAAACTCGACGATGGCGGCCAATCGATGATGATCGCTGTTTCGGAATCCGTTGGCGTTGGCGAAAAGCAACACCAACGCCGGCCGTATGCGTTTTCCACCCGCATTGATTATGTATTGAGCGATCTGCCGAATAAGAGGGACATCCGAATGCAATTGTTCTCGGATCACCAGATTGACCGCATCCATATCGGCTGCGATTGGCTGAAGAAATGTAATAGGTGTAGCTTGGGAAAGGAGGACAGACAAGATAAACCTGCTGGAAATTCATCAATTGGCAGGATTATACGATGACCAACCTCTCATCGCGGCGCTGCTCTATTCTGTTTGTTGTTTGTTGACGCTCGAACAGAAGGCTGGCCCATCACTTGGGCAGACTTTGACCGGAACACTAAGTCTATGTATAATTTCAGGTTTTCCAGATTCCGCTCATGAATTCGCGGGCGCTTCGAAGAGGAAAAATCCTTTAATCATTTGATGAGGTTTCACATGTACGCGGTCATAAAAACCGGTGGCAAGCAATACAAGGTTGTCGCTGGCGAAAAATTCAAAGTAGAACAGATACCGGCAGACATTGGTTCCGAAATCACTTTAGATCAAGTACTCGCTTTGGGTGCTGGTGACACCATTAAATTTGGTGCGCCTCTGGTCGAAGGTGCAACGGTCCTTGCTACGGTTTTGGCGCATGGTCGCCACGATAAGGTCAAAATTTTCAAGATGCGTCGTCGTAAGCATTACCAGAAGCACCAAGGCCATCGCCAAAATTACACCGAATTGCAAATCGTCTCGATCAACGGTTAATCGTTGATCCGACAAACCAGATACCAAGGAGTCTGAAATGGCACACAAAAAAGGCGGCGGCACTACGCGCAACGGCCGCGATTCCGAGTCGAAGCGACTTGGCGTCAAAGTATACGGCGGTCAAACGATCAACGCGGGCGGAATTATCATTCGTCAGCGCGGCACAAAAGTACATCCGGGCGAAAACGTCGGCATGGGCAAGGACCACACCCTGTTTGCGCTGATCGATGGCAAGGTGCAGTTTGCAACCAAAGGCCCTTTGCAGCGCCACATGGTACTTGTAGTCCCTGCGTAAATTTTTCAGTGCATCTAAGTAAGGCGCAAGCCTTCAATCGAAAGGCTCTGCCAGTGGTAGAGCCTTTTTAGTTTTTTGGCAGCAAAATATGAAGTTTATAGACGAAGCAAAAATCGAAGTCATTGCCGGTGACGGTGGCAATGGCGTTGCATCCTTTTGCCGCGAGAAATTCCGGCCTTTCGGCGGCCCGGATGGCGGCGACGGCGGTAAGGGCGGCAGCATTTGGGCGGTTGCGGACCGAAACATCAATACCCTTGTCGATTACCGCTTTTCCAAGCTGCATAAGGCGCGCAATGGCGAGAATGGGCGCGGCGCCGATTGCTACGGAAAGGGAGCCGATGACATTATGTTGCGCATGCCGGTGGGAACACTGGTCATCGATCATAACGATGGTGAAACTGTCGCGGATCTGACTGAGCACGGACAAATAGTCTTGCTGGCGAAGGGGGGCGAGGGCGGCTGGGGAAATATTCACTTCAAATCGTCCACCAACCGCGCACCGCGCCAGAAAACCGAGGGTAAAGAAGGCGAGCGACGCGAGTTGCGGCTGGAACTCAAGGTATTGGCAGACGTCGGCCTGCTCGGCATGCCGAATGCGGGAAAATCGACGTTTATTTCGGCGGTCTCCAATGCACGTCCAAAGATCGCCGATTATCCGTTTACTACGCTGCATCCGAATCTGGGTGTAGTACGCGTCAGCCATGAGAAAAGTTTTGTCATTGCCGACATCCCGGGTCTGATAGAAGGTGCGGCGGAAGGCGCGGGGTTGGGGATTCAATTTCTCCGTCATTTGCAGCGCACCCGATTGTTGCTGCATATTGTCGATTTGGCGCCGTTCGACAATGTCGACCCGGTAAAGGAAGCCAAGGCGATTGTAAAAGAATTGAAAAAGTACGATGAATCGCTGTTCGAGAAACCGCGCTGGCTGGTATTGAACAAGCTGGATATGGTGCCCGAAAGCGAGCGTCAAAAGCGCGTCAAGGACTTCGTCAAGCGTTTTGGCTGGAAAGGACCGCTGTTTGAAATCTCGGCCCTGACCCACGAAGGATGTGGCGAACTGATCGTTGAAATATACAATTACCTCGCGACGCAGCGCCAGCAGGAAGATCGGGCGGAAGAAACGCAGATGGTTGAAGTGGCGCGCGGCATTTCATCGATCGATCCGGATGACCCACGGTTTAAGGTAATCGAGTAACAAAAACCTAGAAAATGTTTGTCGCGCCTGAATCAATTCGAGATTGATCAGGTCGACATTTCTCGATGCGGTGACGCTCCGGACAAAATATGAATTCTGTCATTCAAAACGCCAGGCGATTGATCATCAAGGTCGGATCGTCGCTCGTGACCAACGACGGGAAAGGTCTGGACACGGCCGCCATCGCCAAGTGGGCTGCGCAAATCGCCGAGCTGCGCACATTGGGAAAAGAAGTGGTGCTTGTGAGTTCGGGTGCAATCGCGGAAGGCATGCAGCGCCTTGGATTTGATCGGCGGCCAACCGGTATTCATGAATTACAGGCATGCGCCGCTGTCGGGCAAATGGGCTTGGCACAAATTTATGAAACCAGCTTTCGCGCTCACAACCTGCGTACTGCACAGGTTTTGCTGACCCATGCCGATTTGGCTGATCGGGAGCGCTATCTGAATGCACGCTCGACGATTTTTACGCTCTTGCGCTTTGGCGTGGTACCGATCATCAACGAAAATGACACGGTCGTTACCGATGAAATCAAGTTTGGCGACAACGACACGCTGGGAGCGCTGGTCGCGAACCTGATCGAAGGGGACGCATTGATCATCCTCACCGATCAAAAAGGCCTGTTTACCGCCGACCCGCGCAAGAACCCCGACGCACAATTTGTGCATGAAGCGAATGCAGGCGATATAGCGCTTGAAGCGATGGCGGGTGGGGCGGGTACCGGCATTGGTCGCGGCGGCATGCTGACTAAAATTCTTGCTGCCAAGCGCGCGGCTACATCGGGTGCTCACACCATCATCGCCTGGGGACGCGAACACCAGGTACTTACTCGTCTGGCGGCCGGCGAAGCGATTGGCACACAATTGATTGCACAAACGGCGCAATTGACGGCGCGCAAACAATGGATGGCTGATCACTTGCAAACGGCGGGTAAAGTCATGCTTGATGAAGGCGCAGTAAAGAAACTCACAACCGAAGGAAAGTCGCTTTTGCCTATCGGTGTGGTCGAGGTCGGAGGTGAATTTGGACGCGGGGACGTGATTACCTGTACCGACTCAACCGGCAAGTCGGTTGCGCGCGGTATAAGCAACTATTCCAGTTCTGAAGCACGCCGTATTATGCGACGACCATCGGCGGAGATAATAGCAATCCTGGGATTTGTGGAAGAGCCTGAGTTGATCCACAGAGATAACATGGTTCTGCTTTGAATAAATTACGACGGAACCTCTGCGTTTCCGTAACGGCATATCACCGGCTATTATTGCCCGAACTGTCGGGTTAGCGGCTGTTTCAGACGAAGTCTTTCAATCATTTTCTCTGCATCGCCGGCGACCGTCAGACTCTGGCAAAAATAATCCTTGGCCAAGGCCGCATGCTGGCGATTCGCCAGATTTTGAGCGATTCGCTCCCAATGATCGCGACGCGAACGAGTCCAGCTGCCATTCGGTTGGCCAAACGCATAAATCTTCTTTTCGAACGAACTGCAACGAATGCCTTCATAGGCGATGTTTTTCGCACCGCCCGAACTTTCGGTAACCATCGTATAGCGAATGACACCGTCCGATCCGACGGTAAGAGATTTTGCGTCAATCGCAAATGACTGGGTTGCGGTCGCGCTGACATAAAACGGCAGCAAATTTTCGGGCTGAGGAGGTGGCGGCAGTTGAATTGCAATCTCTTCCCAAGGCTTGTATTCGTCCTCGAATTCTTCCTCGAAGAGGGATTGAGACTGAGCCCCGCCGACAACGCTCAGCATCGCAACAAAAGCGATCATGACATGGGCATGGCGCAAGAAAAAACGAAATTTCACAGACATGTATGGCTCATTTGTTGTTTGGTTCGATATCGACCGAAATCGATTTGCCGATAGTTTTTTCAGCGGGGTTCTTGCGCGGATATCGTGCCGAATGGCGTTGAGCCCCTGCTTGTATCGGCCTTGTTAAAAACCGGGATAATTCCTGCAGCGCTCTTTGATAAACGTCGCGTTTGAACTCAATCACAACATCCAGCGGCACCCAGTAATCGTGCCATCGCCAGGCATCGAATTCAGGATGATCAGTCATCCGCAAATTGACGTCGCAGTCACGCCCTACCATGCGCAACAGGAACCAGATTTGCTTTTGTCCGCGGTAATGGCCGCGAATCTCACGCTTGATAAAACGATCTGGGACCTCATAACGGAGCCAATCGCGCGTGCGTCCGATAATCTTGACGTGTCCCGCTTTCAGGCCGACTTCTTCTTCAAGTTCGCGAAACATTGCTTGTTCCGGAGTTTCTCCGAACTTGATGCCGCCTTGCGGAAACTGCCAAGAATGTTCGCGGACCCGCTTTCCCCACCACACCTCATTATGGGTGTTGAGGAGGATGATGCCGACGTTGGGGCGAAAGCCTTCACGATCCAGCATATTGCACCTCAAACTTTCCGCGGCTGAACAATCCTCAATACGTATCAAGCATGCATGATCGCCTTCGGAATGCGTTCGCAGGCAGGCCCGAACGCAGGGAAAGAATCAATTGTGCAAACAATGGGTGCATCAGCCAGCTAATCCTTTAAAATTGAGTTGATTATAACCCTCTCTTTTTAAAAAGAATTCATCGTCATGCGTGCCTCCCGATTTTTTATTTCAACCCTCAAAGAAGCTCCGTCCGATGCCGAAATCGTCAGCCATAAATTGATGCTGCGTGCCGGAATGATAAAACGCCTCGGTTCCGGCATTTACACCTATATGCCGATGGGATTGCGAGTGATCCGCAAAGTCGAAGCAATCGTACGGGAAGAAATGAACCGGGCCGGCGCGGTCGAGTTGCTCATGCCGGTAGTTCAGCCTGCGGAACTATGGCAGGAAACCGGCCGATGGGAAAAGATGGGGCCGGAATTAATGCGGGTGAAAGACCGCCATGGCCGCGATTTTGCAATCCAGCCAACGTCGGAAGAAGTCATTACCGACGTCGTACGGACGGAAATCAAATCCTATCGTCAGCTGCCAATCAATTTTTATCATATTCAGACCAAATTTCGGGATGAGCGCCGGCCACGCTTCGGTCTGATGCGCGGACGCGAATTTACAATGAAGGATGCCTATTCGTTTGACCGCGATTTGGCAGGCATGCAGGAATCCTACCGGATCATGTATGACGCATACGTGCGTATTTTCGATCGGTTTGGCTTGCAGTTCCGCGCGGTTGCTGCCGATAACGGCGCCATCGGTGGTTCGGGTTCGCATGAATTCCATGTCATTGCCGACACCGGCGAGGACGCCTTGGTCTACTGTCCGGGATCCGATTACGCGGCCAACATGGAAGCGGCAGAGGCGGTGGCGCCTGCCGATAAACGCGCTCCCGCATCGCAAGCGCTGATCAAAACGCCGACGCCCGGCAAATCGAAGTGCGAGGACGTCGCGGCCTTGCTTGGCGTGCCACTGACGCAAACCGTCAAGTCAATAGTTTTGACAGTCGAAAATAACGCAACTGGGAACACGGGCAAGGAAATCTGGTTGCTGCTGCTCCGCGGCGATCATGAGTTGAACGAAGTCAAGGCTGGCAAGGTGCCTGGCTTGGCCGGTTATCGGTTTTCGACCGATGACGAGATTGTCGAGTGGTTCGGCTCCAGGCCGGGTTACATCGGGCCGATCGGCAGCAAAAAGCCGCTCAGAGTTGTGGCGGATCGTGCCGTCGCCAACATGAGCGACTTCATCTGCGGTGCCAACGAAGCAGATTTTCATTACACCGGAGCCAATTGGGTGCGCGATATGCCAGAACCTCTTGTGGCCGACATTCGCAATGTCGTTGCCGGCGATCCGTCCCCCGATGGTCAAGGACCTTTGGCGATTCAGCGCGGTATCGAAGTCGGCCATGTATTTCAATTAGGTACACGCTATTCGGAAGACATGAAGGCGACATTTCTCGATGAGAATGGCAAGCCGCAGTTAATGCAGATGGGATGCTACGGCATTGGTATTACGCGAATTCTCGGTGCGGCAATCGAACAGAATTTCGATCAGAAAGGCATTATCTGGCCTGAATCGATTGCACCGTTTCAGGTGGTCCTGTGCCCGATGGGTTATGACCGCAATGAGACTGTCAAAGCCGAGACCGAGAATCTGTACGCGAAATTGGTTGGCGCTGGAATCGATGTCATCCTGGACGATCGAGGAGAACGCCCAGGCGCCATGTTCGCGGATTGGGAATTGATTGGCGTACCTCATCGTATCGTGATCGGCGACCGTGGATTGAAAGACGGTACGATCGAATATCAGGGGCGGCGGGAAGAGACGGCAACTGCTGTACCTGTTGGTCAAATGGTCGAATTTATTGTCGATAAATTGCGGACGTAAGGGCGAATCATTTGAATAATGTTTCGTTAAACATGCTTTGGACCGTGGATGCGAGCGGTTTGGCAGATTCGACGGCTCATGTCGCCGGAGTTCGGGTTGCAGGCGGCGCTAAAGACAAGATTTTGCGATTGCCCCTGTGTCTAGTGTTGTTTGGTTTTGTTGTCGCAAGTGCACTGTTATTTTCCAGTCATGCAGCTGCGGGTAACCAAAAAGAAGAGGCTTTGGCCGATTCGGTCCGGGTTGCATTGTCCAATGCAATCACCGATGCACGCCCGCCCAAAGTAGTGATTGATGACATACATGAGCGCATCAAATATCTATACTGGCGAGGAGAAATGTCGGAGCGGCTGAGGAGGAGAATGCCGGATGATCAAATCCGCCTCGAATTCCTGGAGACTGTCTGGTACGAATCAAGGCGGGCCGGTCTCGATCCGGCAATGGTGCTCGGATTGATCCAGGTGGAGTCGGCTTTTCGGAAGTATGCAATGTCGCATGTCGGCGCCCGTGGCTACATGCAGGTCATGCCGTTCTGGACTCGCGTGATCGGTGACAGCGATCCTAAAAAGCTGTTTCATATGCAGACCAATTTGCGTTATGGATGTTCCATCTTGCGCATGTATATCGACATGGAACGCGGCAATCTGTACCTCGGTTTGGGGCGCTACAACGGCAGTCGCGGCAGGGCGGAATACCCGAATGCAGTCCTCGCTGCGTGGAAATTTTGGGAGTACAAGCCTTAGTGAACGCAAAAACAAAAACGCCCGCATTCGCGGGCGTTTTTGTTTGGCATCGGGAAAGAAGATTATTTCAAGTGATCTGAGATAAGTTTGGTCATCTCGAACATCGACACTTGCTTCTTGCCGCCAAAGACAGCTTTCAGCTTTTCATCTGCATTGATGTTGCGCTTGTTGGCTTCATCTTGCAGCTTGTTCTTCTTGATATATTCCCAGACTTTCTTGGTGACTTCGGTACGCGGCAAAGGATTGGAACCTACGACTGCGGCCAAGGTGGCGGACGGCGTCATTGGTTTCATGAATGCTGCGTTTGGCTTGCGGGCTGTCTTGGGTTTTGCAGCCTTTTTTGCGACTGGTTTTGCGGCTTTTTTAGCAGGTGCTGCTTTTTTTGCGACTGGTTTTGCGGCCTTCTTGGCAGGTACCGCTTTTTTTGCTGCTGGTTTTGCAGCCTTCTTGGCAGGTGCTGCTTTTGCTGCCGGTTTCTTTACTGCTGCTTTTTTTGCCGCCGGTTTTTTTGCTGCCGGTTTTTTGGCGGCGGGTTTTTTGGCTGTTGCCATCTTTAAACCTCCTTCACAATAGTGTTGGGAAATTGCGTCATTTCACGCACCGCCAATAGTGGTGGGGTTTTGCCAGCTATGCAAGTGTTTTTTGCAAGTTTCGAGTGGGAATCGTGGAATCGGCGCCACGCATTTTTTAGAGGCCGAAAAAGAGGCAATAAAGCGAAGCGGATATGCCAGGAGTGCGTCAGCATTAGCCCGTTATTTGTAGGCTGCGAAAGCCGCGCCAAAAAGAGCCGCCCGGTACCTGTCGGGAGTGTCAGATTGCACCATCCGCAGAGCATTCTGGTCCGGACTGCGCGAGCGAGTCGACATACTTCGATTGCCGCTCGGAGCGAGTCGGAACTTTACCGCATGCCTGGCAACATACCTTTCATGCTGCGCATCATTTTCATCATGCCGCCTCCTTTGAGTTTTTTCATCATTGACTGCATTTGCTCGAACTGCGCCAGCATTCGATTGACTTCCTGTATTTGTACGCCCGCACCGGTGGCGATACGACGTTTACGCGAGGCCTTGATCAACTCCGGCTTGGCGCGCTCGCGGGGCGTCATCGAATTGATAATGCCTTCCATCCGACGAACCTGTTTTTCCGCTTGATCCATATTGGCGCCGCCGGCGGCTTGCTGAAACTGGGCCGGCAGCTTGTCGACCAGGCCAGACAAGCCGCCCATTTTTTTCATCTGGCCAAGCTGCGATTTGAAATCATTCAAGTCGAACTTGCCGCCGCCCTTGATTTTTTGCGCCAGATCCTGGGCAGCGGCGACGTCGACACCTTTTTTCGCCTCTTCCACCAGGGCCAGAATGTCGCCCATGCCGAGAATGCGGTTGGCCATTCGCGCTGGATCGAACGGCTCCAAACCGTCGAGTTTTTCGGCCACGCCGGCGAATTTGATAGGTTTTCCGGTGATGTGGCGAACCGACAGTGCTGCTCCGCCACGCGCATCGCCATCCAGTTTGGTCAGGACAATGCCGGTCAAAGGCAGTGTGTCGTTAAAGGCCTTGGCAGTATTGATGGCGTCTTGCCCCAGCATTGCATCGATAACGAACAGGGTTTCAATCGGGTTGACTGCCGTATGGAGTGCGGCAATTTCCTGCATCATCGCTTCGTCAATACCGAGCCGGCCGGCGGTATCAATAATCAATACGTCGTGGTAATGCTTTTTTGCATAATCGAGAGCGGCCAAGGCAATCGAAACAGGCTTGTCGGTCGGCTGCGAAAGGAAAAAATCCGCACCGACCTGAGCTGAAACCGTTTGCAACTGGCCTATTGCAGCTGGTCGATATATGTCAGTCGATACAGTGAGTACTTTCTTCTTTTTTTCCTCTTTGAGATATTTTGCAAGCTTGCCGACGGTCGTCGTTTTGCCGGCCCCCTGCAGTCCTGCCATCAGGATGACTGCCGGCGGCTGAGTCGCAAAGCTCAGTTGCGATGCCTCCGGGCCCAGGTCCGCACCCATGAGAGCGGCCAGCTCATGTTGCACGACGCCGACCAGCGCCTGGCCTGGAGTAAGCGATCCGATGACTTCTTCGCCCAGCGCTTTTTCCTTCACTCGAGCGATAAATTCGCGTACGGCCGGCAGGGCGACGTCCGCCTCCAGCAGCGCCAGGCGCACTTCGCGCAGCATGTCGGCTGTATTGGATTCGGTCAGGCGCGCTTCGCCGCGCATGGTTTTCACGACTTTGGCGAAGCGTTGGGTCAAATTGTCGAGCATGAGTGGATTGGGTAATTAATGGAACGGGATTTAAGGGAAACTGCAGATCAAAATCAGTCCTGCATTTTAACCGATACGCGTTTTATCCAGCCTCGATTGACCGCATATAAATGATGATTCCCTAGCGCATGACCTGAAGCAGAAAAGCGGGCGTGATGGCGTGCCATGCCGAATTGACAAGGCAGTTTATCTTGTCGCTTCATTTTCGTTTATCGGATTTGCCATTTTTCGGGAATCCGGATTGTCGGTCATGAGCCCGTGTTGATTTTGGCATCGCTTGATCAAATCCTGAACGTCGGATAACGTGCGAGATCGCGACGTTACATGGTGTAAACTAAAACGATGCAAATCTACCTTTTGTTTTCGGCGGCGCTGCTCTATGCAGCTTGCGCCTTTTTGCCGTCAAGCCAGCGCACCTTGATTTCGGCGGGCATCGCAATCGGGTGGCTGTTGCATGCCATGGAGCTATGGGCGCATTTGATCATGCCGGAAGCTGTGCGCCTCGGATTTGCCACCATGTTATCAGTGACATTGTGGCTGTCGGTCGGGATTTACTGGCTGGAAAGCCGCAATTTTGCTCTTGATGGATTGCGGGTGATGGTGTTGCCGTGCGCCGTAGTCGCAGTCATTTTGCCTGTCGTTTTTCCCGGCAGCGTGGTTTCTCTTGAAGATAAATCCCCGCTTTTTTCCTGGCATATCGCAATTGCGATGCTCGCATATAGTACTCTCACGATCGCTGCGTTTCATGCAGTATTGATGGTCTTGCAGGAAACGCGCTTGCATGCTCATCCGGTTTCTTCGAAAGCGAACTGGTTTGCAGTTGTAATTGACAGATTGCCGGCCTTGCTGACGATGGAGAAATTGTTGTTCAGGCTTATCGCGCTGGGTTTTACATTACTCACATTGACCGTACTGTCGGGCGTGATTTTCTCGGAACAGTTATTTGGCCAAGCTTTTAAATTGGATCACAAGAATATATTTACGATGCTTTCATGGGTGTTGTTCGGCCTTTTGCTTGTAGGCCGAAAATGGCGTGGATGGCGCGGCAGGACTGCACTCACGTTCACCCTGAGCGGCTTTGCAACGCTCTTTCTTGCTTATATCGGCACCCGCTTTGTCCTCGAGGTAGTACTGCATCGGGGGCTTACATGAGATTGCTGCTGTGGGCGGTAATTGTTCTTATCGCGGTAATGTGGCTGCTGCATATAAAGAAAAGCTCTATTCGACGCCGCGATGGCGATCTCGCAAATCAACCGAAAACGAATGACGCTCCAGAGGCAATAATCCGGTGCGCACAATGCGGAACTTACATTCCGGCCTCGGAATCCATACCGGCGCAATCCGGCCTTGCCTTCTGCAGCGAAGAACATCGGTTGCAGTACGGTCGCAGCTGACAGATGGAGAGATTCACGCAAATTTCCGTCCCCGCATCGCGAGAAACTTTTTGGCGAACTCTGCAGACGTTTAACGCAACGCGTATTGTCATCGCTCTAGTGTTGTTCGCGTACCTGAGCATCAGTACCAAAAAGAGCTTTTGGGTAGTCGAGCAGTTTCTGTATCAGGAAACGTGCGCCGTTTATTTGTTGCTGGCCGTAGCGTTCGCAGCGCTATCGACTTATTCCAGGCGCCGCTTTTTGCTGCAATTGATACTGGGAATTGCGGTTGATATCGCAGCGATCTCTGCACTTTATATTGCAGCCGGCGGCGAAAAGAGCGGCTTGGCCATCCTGTATTTGTTTCCACTGGCTGGCGGTGCAATTCTGGCACCGTTGCTGCTGGCGTTGTTCTTTGGGTCTGTCGTAACAATCATCCTGCTCGCGGAGAGCGGATATCAGGTTTTGCAATCATCGACCCAGTCATCCATTTCCCAAACCGGATTATATGGCGCTGCTTTCCTGGCCGCGGTTTTTGTCATTAACCGCCTGGCCGCCCGACTCATCAAGCAGGAAGCGCTTGCAACGCAGCGCGGGAAAGATCTGCGGGTTCAGCAAGCGATCAATCGACTCGTTCTCGCCGACATGGACGACGGGATACTCGTGGTCGGAATCGATGGCACGGTATTTACCGCTAATCCTGCAGCTGAACGGATGTTGGGATTGCATGTTCCGCAAGATATCTCGACGTACAAATTGACTGATATCCGCTGGTTGCTGCCGGTTGCCGAAGCGTTTGAGGCCTGGTCGGCCAATCGATCCGGTGATGTTGCAGAGGATGCGGAATCAGCGAAGTACGTTGTTGTTAAGCCGGAAAATGCACCTGTACTGCGAGGCCCGCCAAATCGTCGAGGGGCCCGACGCGGCTTGGTCGCGCACTTGAAACTGCGCTTTGCAATGGTCGAAGCCGATGCGGAAAGAACCAATCGTTCCGTGATTTTCATACAGGACGTCAGTGAAATTGAAGATCAGGCGCAACAGTTGAAGCTGGCATCGATGGGGCGGCTCACGGCCAGTATTGCGCATGAAGTCCGCAATCCTCTTTCGGCGATTTCCTATGCCGCTTCACTTTTGGGTGAAGGTACATCTGACGCTGCCCAAACACGCCTTGTAAGTATTGTTGGAGACAACGTGGCACGCCTGAACCGGATGATTGAGGATATTCTCAAATTGTCACGTAAAGCTCAGCAGCGCGGCGAGCCGGTTCAACTGGCGTCGCTTCTGGTCGAGGTGGTGGATGAGTTTGAAAAAACACATAGTGTGCAAAAAGGCTTGATCCAGTTGGGAAGAATGGGTCAATATCGAGCCTGGTTCGATCCGTTGCATTTACGCGAAGTTGTCATTAATCTGCTTGCGAATGCGGTACGCTATGCGAGCGGGCAGGCCGGAAGCATACGCCTGCAACTTGCAGCCAATATCGGCAACCGGTTGGAACTCCATATACAAGACGATGGTCCCGCGATCGATCCCGAAATCCGGGCCCATCTGTTCGAGCCGTTTTATACGACATCAAGCAAAGGCACCGGGCTAGGACTCTACCTGGCACGCGAATTGTGCCTTAATAACGGTGCGATGCTCGATTACGAATACCGGGTTGATGCTGCGGACCACGCATCTGGCGAGGCGGTCGGGAGATTCGTAGTCACGTTGACATCCCCGGATCAAAAGAAAGAAACATGAAGTACGCAATGAAAAAGCTTTTACCATGACTGCACCGCGTATTCTGATTGTCGATGATGAAGCAGATTTGCGAGAACTGCTCGAATTTACATTTACCAAAATGGGATTGGATTGCGACAGCGCTGATTGCCTTGGATCGGCCCGCGCCTTTCTTGTGCAAAAAGAATATGCGCTGGTATTGACGGATATGCGACTGCCCGACGGGCAGGGCATTGATCTGGTGCGAGAAGTGTCGGCCAGTGGAAAAAATACGCCGATCGCCGTCATTACCGCATTCGGCAGTGCCGACAATGCGGTTGCTGCGCTGAAGGCCGGCGCTTTCGACTATCTGTCCAAGCCGATCGCGCCGGATCAATTGCGCATGATGGTGCAATCTGCATTGCGCCTGAACCGGGTGACCGAAGCAACCGACTCTAAAAAAGACAAGCCGGGCGCCTCGCTGCCACTACGTTTGCTGGGACAGTCCGGCTCCATGCAAGATGTACGGACCCAGATTGCCCGGCTGGCACGCAGTATGGCGCCGGTGGCGATTACCGGCGAATCCGGCAGCGGCAAGGAGCTTGCCGCACGCGATATTCACGCCCAGAGTGCGCGCGCGGACAAACCGTTTGTAGCGGTCAATTGCGGCGCGATCCCCGAGGCACTGATGGAGGCCGAGTTCTTTGGCTATCGGAAAGGCGCTTTTACCGGCGCTTCGGAGGATCGAGACGGGTTTTTCCAGGCAGCCAATGGCGGTACGTTGATGCTTGACGAGGTCGCCGACTTGCCGCTTGCGATGCAGGTGAAATTACTGAGAGCAATTCAGGAGCGCCGGGTACGAAAAGTGGGAGCAACCACTGAAGAACCGGTGGACGTAAGACTGATCAGTGCGACCCATCAGAATCTGGCCGATTGTGTCGAGCGGGGAAAATTTCGTCAGGATCTTTATTATCGATTGAATGTAATCGAGCTGAGCCTGCCGCCGCTGCGCGAGAGAATGGACGATATTGGCCTGCTCGCCAATGCGATTCTGGCGAGACTGGCGGCTCCGCAGGCGCCGGCAGTCCTTAGTCCGCAAGCGCTCGATGCATTGCACGGTCATGCTTTTCCGGGAAATGTCCGTGAGCTCGAAAATATTCTTGAGCGGGCACTGGCTTTTTCCAACGGCGGGCTCATAGAGTCAGCGGATCTTGCCTTGAAGCCGGCAGGAATACAGTTCTCTGAACCGGGAAAATCGCTGCAAGCGACTGATTCCGTAGTGGATCATGCAGGCGCCGGCATATCGGTGCCTGTTGCAATACCGGCGAGCTTAATCGACGAGTTGCCGCGCTCGCTACCTGATCATCTCGATCACGTGGAGCGCGAAATCATTCGCCGTGCCTTGGCAAAGACCCACTTCAATCGCACACAGGCAGCGGAATTACTCGGTATTAGTTTTCGCCAGCTCCGGTATCGGATGCAAAGGCTAGCCATTCATGAGCCGGACTGACGGCATCCGTCCGGCGTTTGATGTGATGGCCGATGGCTGGTGTCGCGACGTATTGCGCGCGATCTCGCCCAATTTTGATGCTCGTCCGGCTGATGCCAAGATTGATTTGCTGGTTATTCACAACATCAGCTTGCCGCCCGGGCAGTTCGGCGGGCCGGCCATTCCGGACTTGTTCGCCAACTGCCTGGATTGCGACGCACATCCTTACTTCGATCAACTGCGCGCACTTCGGGTTTCGTCACATTTTCTGATCAGACGCGATGGCACCGTGATGCAGTTCGTTTCGACGCGCGATCGCGCGTGGCATGCCGGCCTCTCGTCATTTGGCGGACGGGAGCGCTGTAACGATTTTTCGATCGGTATTGAACTCGAAGGCACCGACTTTGAGCCCTTTTCCCGGATTCAATACGAAATACTTGCGGCGCTTTCCGTCGCATTGCAACGCGCATATCCATTGACCGATGTGGCAGGGCATGAACATATTGCCCCCGGGCGCAAGACCGATCCGGGGCCCTTTTTCAATTGGCGCGACTATGAGGCGCGGTATCAAAAATTATTGCACAGACGGCCTTCGCCGGTGAACGTGCCGAATGCATTGCGCTTCTGTGCATAGATCTGAAAAGTCAATCGCATTGCAGCAATGAATTTATGTTGCGCGCATCAAAAAACTTATTGCATCCTTATCTTTCAGGTACTAGAATTAGTACACGCTTTGATCATCTCTACTAGATATAGTGGTTTCGTCTGGATTGTCGGCTTGTAGAGCTCTTACTGTATTCCGACATAAAAGAATGGTTTGAAGTGCGAGTCGGGGCGTACAACGTCCCTGTGAAATTTAAAATTCGGTCGCGCCCGACGGGCGTCAGCGCATAGCGCTGCACATATGCGGCCGGTAATTTATCCCCTCGCGAATACCGGATGGATCAGGTGTTCTAAGAATAACCATGAGCAGCAGCAAAGCTGCTGCCGATAGTCCCAGGAGGCGCAGTGCACTCTACCCAAGAAATTTCCGCAAAATCGACCGCCGAATTTGGCGTGGCTTCCTCCGCAATATCTACATATCCGCATCCCACAACGTTGAATCCGTCGACTTCGCTTGGTGACTATAAGATCATTCGCCGCAATGGTGCCGTAGTCGGGTTTGAACCCTCTAAAATTTCCATCGCCGTAACGAAGGCTTTTCTGGCTGTAAATGGCGGGCAGGGCGCGGCATCCGCGCGCGTACGCGAATTGGTCGAACAATTGACGAATAATGTGGTGGCGGCACTCGTGCGACGCCAACCGGCCGGCGGTACGTTTCACATCGAGGATATTCAGGATCAGGTCGAATTGTCGTTGATGCGCTCCGGTGAGCATGATGTGGCCCGGGCTTATGTGCTATATCGCGCCAAGCGAATGGAGGAGCGCGCGCAGCAGCAAGCGATACAGCCCGCCGCGCCTACGGTGCAGTTGCATGTCATCGAAGATGGCCAACGTCGCGCACTGGATATGAATCAGGTACGTGCCCTGATCACGGCAGCCTGTGTCGGCCTGGAAAAGCATGTCGATGCCGAAGCGATTCTGACTGAAACCGTCAAGAATCTGTACGACGGAGTGCCGGTTGAAGAACTGCACAAGTCAGCCATTCTCGCGGCCAGGGCATTAATGGAAAAGGACCCGGCATATAGCCAGGTCACCGCGCGCCTGCTGATGCACACGATTCGCAAGGAAGTATTCGGCCAGGAGGTCGCGCAAGGTGATGCAGCGGCTCACTATATAGACTATTTCCCGAAGTTCATCAAGAAAGGTATCGCCGCCGATCTGCTCGATCCGAAGCTGGCGCAATTTGATTTGGCAAAACTGGCTGAAGCGCTGGTACCGGAGCGTGACCTGCAGTTTGGCTATCTTGGCCTCCAGACTTTGTATGACCGTTATTTTTTGCATATTCGCGACATTCGCATCGAAATGCCGCAAGCCTTTTATATGCGGGTAGCGATGGGTCTGGCGTTAAACGAGATCAATCGGGAGGCGCGCGCAGTCGAGTTTTACAATTTGCTGTCGAGTTTCGATTTCATGAGCTCTACGCCGACGCTGTTTAACTCCGGAACACAACGCTCGCAACTGTCTTCATGTTATTTGACGACGGTTGCCGATGATCTGGACGGAATCTACGAGGCGATCAAGGAAAACGCTCTGCTTGCGAAATATGCAGGCGGCCTCGGCAACGATTGGACGCCGGTACGTTCACTGGGTGCTCATATCAAGGGTACCAACGGGAAATCACAAGGCGTGGTGCCATTCCTGAAAGTGGTCAATGATACTGCTGTCGCAGTCAACCAGGGCGGCAAGCGCAAAGGTGCGGTCTGCGCTTATCTTGAAACCTGGCATATGGATGTCGAGGAATTCCTCGACCTGCGCAAAAATACCGGCGATGACCGTCGCCGTACGCACGACATGAATACCGCCAACTGGATTCCTGATCTGTTCATGAAGCGCGTGATGGAAAAAGGCGAGTGGACGCTTTTTTCGCCAAGCGATGTCCCGGATTTGCACGATAAATTCGGCCGTGCATTTGAAGAAGCCTATGCCGGATACGAAGCAAAGGCCGCGCGTGGCGAATTGCAATTGTTCAAGAAAATACCGGCAATGGATTTGTGGCGCAAGATGCTGTCGATGCTGTTTGAAACCGGCCATCCATGGATCACGTTCAAGGACCCATGCAATATCCGTTCGCCGCAGCAACACGTCGGCGTCGTGCACAGCTCCAATCTGTGTACCGAGATCACATTGAATACCAACGAATCGGAAATTGCCGTCTGCAATCTTGGTTCGGTCAATCTGCCGGCGCACATGAAGGATGGTCAGATCGATCATGTCAAGCTGCAGAAAACCATACGTATCGCGATGCGCATGCTCGACAATGTCATCGACATCAATTATTACGCGGTTAAGAAAGCGCGCGATTCCAATCTTCGTCATCGTCCGGTCGGCCTGGGCATCATGGGTTTTCAGGATTGCCTGCACATGATGCGTGTGCCGTATGCATCAAAAAATGCGGTCGAGTTTGCCGACCGCTCGATGGAAGCTGTTTGCTACTACGCCTACATGGCGTCGACCGAGCTGGCGGAAGAGCGCGGCCGCTATAGCTCGTATCGCGGCTCCTTGTGGGACCGCGGCATACTGCCGCAGGATTCCCTCAAGTTGCTGGCGGAGGAGCGCGGTGGTTATCTTGAGGTCGATACTTCCGAAACCATGGACTGGAATGCGCTTCGGGGGCGGATCAAGCAGTACGGCATGCGCAATTCGAATTGCGTAGCGATCGCGCCGACGGCAACGATCTCGAATATTATTGGCGTCGCGGCCTGTATCGAACCAACCTATCAGAACCTGTACGTCAAATCCAATCTGTCCGGAGAATTTACTGAGATCAATGAATACCTGGTTCGCGATCTCAAGGCCCGGGGTCTTTGGGACGAAGTGATGATCGCCGACTTGAAGTATTTCGATGGCAGCCTGGCCAAGATCGACCGTATTCCACAGGATCTTCGCGAAATTTATGCGACCGCATTCGAAGTCGAGCCGTCGTGGCTGGTTGAGGCTGCGTCGCGTCGCCAGAAGTGGATCGATCAGGCGCAATCGCTCAACATCTATATGGCCGGAGCGTCGGGCAAGAAGCTGGATGAGACTTACAAGCTGGCGTGGCTGCGCGGTCTGAAAACCACTTATTATCTGCGCACGATCGGGGCAACCCATACCGAGAAATCGACCTCCAAGACCGGGGCGCTGAATGCCGTGTCGGCCGACGGCGGCCTGACCGGCGGCATGTCTGCGAATAACGCCGTCACGTCGACGGCGTCAACCGACGAGCTGGCGGGTCCTGCATGCATGCTGCGTCCGGGTGATCCCGGTTTTGAAGAATGCGAAGCATGCCAGTAGGATTAAGCTGAGACAAATACTTGTGTAAAAATACGGCAGTGATTGAACTATCTGGCATAAATGCCAGACAAATCAGAAGACGGAAAAGGAAAAAATAATGCTTTCTTGGGATGATGAAGTGACTTCAACTTCGGCCTCGGCTCCGCGTGCCCCGCAAGAGTCCGCGCACCCGCAGCTGCGGTCGGCAATTACCCCGGCTGGGCGCACGCAATTACCCGATGTCGCATCGAATCCTGCGCTGGTTGCCAAGGCTGTCGAGCTCACCGCCGAACAAGCGGCGCGCCGAGTAAATGCGGCGGACAAGCGCATCATCAATGGGCAGACCGATGTAAATCAATTGGTGCCGTTCAAGTACAAATGGGCATGGGACAAGTATCTGGCCGGTTGCGCCAATCACTGGATGCCGCAAGAGATCAACATGCAGCGCGATATCGAGTTATGGAAGAATCCGAATGGCTTGACTGAGGACGAACGTCGTCTGGTCAAGCGTAACCTCGGCTTTTTCGTCACCGCAGATTCACTGGCGGCAAACAACATCGTGCTCGGCACCTATCGCCATATTACCGCTCCGGAATGTCGCCAATACTTATTGCGCCAGGCCTTTGAAGAGGCGATTCATACGCATGCCTACCAGTACATCGTGGAATCGCTCGGTCTGGATGAGGGTGAAATTTTCAATGCGTATCATGAGGTTACGTCGATTCGCGACAAGGATGAGTTCCTGATTCCTTTCATCGACGTGCTGACCAATCCGAACTTCAAGACGGGTACAGTCGAAGCCGACCAGGCGTTATTACGCTCCCTGATCGTGTTCGCGTGTCTGATGGAAGGATTGTTTTTCTATGTCGGCTTCACGCAGATCCTCGCGCTCGGTCGTCAAAACAAAATGATGGGCGCGGCCGAGCAGTATCAATACATCCTGCGCGACGAGTCGATGCACTGCAATTTCGGAATCGATTTGATCAACACGATCAAGATGGAAAATCCGCATTTGTGGACATCTGAATTTCGTGACGAGATTAAATCGTTGTTTTTCCGTGCAGTAGAGTTGGAATATCGCTACGCAGAGGATACAATGCCGCGTGGAGTGCTCGGATTGAACGCGCCAATGTTCAAAGGCTATTTGCGATTCATTGCAAACCGTCGAGCGCAACAGATCGGTCTCGATCCGATGTTCGGGCAAGAAGAAAATCCTTTCCCCTGGATGAGCGAGATGATCGACTTGAAGAAAGAACGAAATTTTTTCGAGACGCGTGTCATTGAATATCAAACTGGCGGAGCTCTTAATTGGGAATAAGAAAGCGGAAAACTTTCGCAGAGCACCCGGAACGGCAGGAGTAGGACGAGTCGCAGCCAATACCGAAAAACAGAAAAAGACTGCGAAAAATTGAAAGGCACTAACCAAATTTAATGGACAGTAAAAGACCGAACCGATCTTGTCTGTTTGAGCCGCTGCACCTGATTGAGTCAGGTAAGGCGGCTTTTTCTTCGAAAAATGGCTTAGTTTTTTTTAAACAGAATTCCGATGCCGGCATTGTTGCCGGCGTTTTTTTGGCTACCGCTGCAGCGTTGCTGCAACCGGAAGGTAGTCAATGATGGCTGAAGTGCTGCATAAACGAGGAAATGCAGCAGTTCAGCTGGTGCCGAATTCATTAGCGCAAACGACGAACATGCTTGCGCCGATGAATAATCCGCCTGACGCATCGCGATGAGTCAGGCGGGTTTCCATCTTGTAGCTTGATTTTCCATCACGTGAAGGAGAAACAAATGGCAACAGCAGCAAAAAAGAAACCCGCAGCCAAGAAACCGGCAGCGAAGAAAGCAGCCCCGGCAAAGAAAGCCGCTCCTAAAAAAGCAGCAGCCAAGAAGCCGGTAGCAAAAAAGGCAGCAGCCAAGAAGCCGGCAGCAAA
>JAKFFO010000157.1:0-3703 GCA_036675035.1 Oxalobacteraceae bacterium | reverse complement strand
GAAAAACATCAAGCCGGCTTGCTTGCAATAAGCGTTGCGTTCGATGCCACTCCCACAAGGGAGTGGTCTCGCGTGAACGCTTCAAGGAGCATTCACGCGAGCCATATCTTCGGCCATCACTCGTTCGATCGAAATCACATCATGCCAATTCAAACCGCACCACTCGCAGCAGGCACGCCTTACCTCTCGGTCAACAATATCGAGGTCATTTACGATCATGTGATCCTGGTCCTGAAGGGCGTATCGCTGCAGGTTCCGCAAGGAAAGATCGTAGCCCTGATGGGCGCCAACGGCGCAGGCAAGTCAACCACGCTGAAGTCGATTTCCACGCTGCTGCGCGGCGAGCGCGGCGATGTTACCAAAGGCAGCGTCGAATTCCAGGGCGAACGCATCGACCGGCTGACGCCGAGCGAGCTGGTCAAGCGCGGCTTGTCGCAAGTGATGGAAGGACGTCACTGCTTCGCCCACCTGACCATCGAGGAAAACCTGTTGACCGGCGCGTACACCCGGAAAATATCGCGTGCGGAGATCAAGGAATCGCTGGAAATGGTGTACCACTATTTTCCGCGCCTGAAACTGCGCCGCACTTCGCTGGCCGGATATACCTCGGGCGGCGAACAGCAAATGTGCGCGATCGGCCGCTCGCTGATGGCGAAGCCGTCGATGATTCTGCTGGATGAACCGTCAATGGGGCTGGCGCCGCAGATCGTCGAAGAGATCTTTGAAATTGTCAGGGATTTGAACACCAAGGAAACCGTGTCCTTCCTGCTCGCCGAACAAAACACCACTGTCGCGCTGCGTTACGCCGACTTCGGCTACATCCTGGAGAATGGGCGGGTCGTGATGGAAGGCGACGCAAAGGAGCTTGCAGCGAACGAAGACGTCAAGGAATTCTATCTAGGCATGTCGAGCGCCGGGCGCAAGAGTTTTCGCGACATGAAGTTCTATCGCCGCCGCAAGCGCTGGCTTGCATAAGCGTCGTGCACTCGGCGATGCGCGATGAATTACGCCAAACTCGTTTCCTATTGCGGGACGCTTCCACATGCAACATCGGAACGGAAATGGCAGAACGCACACGACAAGCCGACCGAATGGTGGTGCAAGGTGGATGACGAACTGTTCCTTTCATACACCGGGCAGCCCGGCATCCGCCCTGCTCCGTATCTCGCGCGCGCCAAGTGGGTGGCGATGGAAAAAAATGCAATGACCGATGCGATGGCGCGCGAAGTACTCAAGCGCGCACGCGACATAATTTTCATGAAACTACCGAAGCGCGTTCAACCCGAGCTGTGCGCAAAAGGCATCTGATCATGCACGATACATTCGATACTCTGGAAGTCCGCGATCCGCAAACCCGCGAGCGCGAATTGATGGCGCAACTGCCTAAGCTGGTGGCACAGGCGCAGGCTGCGCCGGGCTGGGCCCGCATTCTGCATGGCGTTTGCGCGGCCGATGTCACTTCGCGGGCAGCACTGGCACAATTACCGGTCACGCGAAAATCCGATCTGAAGGATTTGCAAAAAAGCGATTTCCCGTTCGGCGGATTGACCGCGACACCGGTTCGCAAGCTGGGCCGGCTGTTCATGTCGCCGGGTCCGATATTCGATCCGGAAGGTCGCGGTGCAGACTGGTGGCGCTATGCGCGGCCGCTGCACGCGCTCGGCCTGCGCGCGGGACATATTGTCCAGAACTGTTTTTCCTATCATTTCACGCCGGCGGCGTTCATGGTCGAAGGCGGCACCGCCAGGCTTGGCTGTGCGATCATCCCGGCCGGCAGCGGGCAAACCGAAATGCAGGTGCAGGCGATGGCGACGCTGAGGCCGGACGCCTATACCGGCACACCGTCATTTCTGAAAATCATCATTGAAAAGGCGCAGGAGATGGGCAGCGATATCAGCAGCGTGCAGCGTGCCAGCGTTGGCGCCGAAGCGCTGCCGCCGTCCTTGCGCAAGTGGCTGCAGGACAACGGCATACCGCAGGTGCTGCAGACCTACGGCTCCGCCGACATCGGCAATATCGCGTATGAGACGCTTACGGATGGCCAGGTCAATCCCGGCATGATCGTCGATGAAGACCTGATCATCGAAATTGTGCGCCCGGGCACCGGGGATCCGGTCGTCGACGGTGAAGTCGGCGAAGTGGTTGTCACCTCATTCAATCCCGACTATCCGCTGATACGCTTCGCCACCGGCGACATGTCGGCCGTACTGGCCGGCGTTTCACCGTGCGGCCGGACCAATACGCGCATCAAGGGATGGATGGGCCGCGCCGATCAAACCACCAAGGTGCGCGCCATGTTCGTGCATCCGTCGCAGGTAGCGGAAATAGCCAAACGTCACCCGCAGGTTATCAAGGCACGCCTCGTGATCAGCGGTGAAATGGGGAACGATGTGATGACGCTGCATTGCGAAGTCGACAACCCGGCAGACATGGACGCATCGTCTGCCGCGCTGGTCGAGTCGATCCGCGACATCACCAAGCTGCGCGGAGAAGTGAAGCTGCTGGCGCGCGGCAGCCTGCCGAATGACGGAAAAGTGATTGAGGATGCGCGCAAGTACGAATAACGCGATCCGGACAATGCCATCTACTGCACGCATTCGGGCAAACTGCAATACCGCACGCAGGCGTGCCCCGCATTTTGCGTCAAGCTTAAGCCGGTCCGGCGCACGGCTCTATGCAGCGCCGGACCGTTCGATCAATAGATCAGGCGCGCATCGCGGCTAATCACGCCAATATCAAGGTAGTTCGATCCAAGGCGGCTCGTGGCGCTGAAAGAGATCGGATGTCCGCCGAGATCGAATTGGTTCATCGAAGTGAGCGCCCTGGTTACTTTTTCAGGAGTAGGGTTCGGACCCGCCATCCGTATTGCCTCGACCAGCAGGCGAACATTCATGTAAACCTCGAAGTTGAGACCATTGGCTTGTATGCCCTTGCCGTACTTCGACACGAGAAATTCCTGAAAATCCTTGGCCAGCGGCAGCGTCACGGAGTTCGGATTGGGAACGACCTGGCTGACGCCGATGCCGCGCACGCGCTTTTCGCCGGCAACCGCGGTAAGCGCCTTGACCGGAACGAACGACAGCGTATAAATCTGCGAGGCGCCGCTCGGCGCATCGTACGCCTTCATGAACCGGATCACGGCTTCCGGTAAGCCCATCAAAAAGATTGCCTGCGGCTTGGCGTCGACAATCTGGTGCGCATGCCGGCTGAAATCGGTTTCACCTGCCTTGTAAGGCTCCTTGTGGGTGACTTCGATCTGGTATTGTTCGGACGCCTTTGCGATGCCCTGCATGATGCTGGCACCGAAACCATCGTCCTGGTACAGCACGGCGATGCGCTTGAGGCCCAGGGTGGATACCAGGCGCGATATCTTCATGATCTCGTCGGTATAACTGGCGCGGGTATGGAATATCTGTTCCGAGCCCGGCCCACGGATTACATCCGCGCCGCTGAAAACGCCAACCAGCGGCACATTGTGTTTTCTGAGTACGCCGGTTTTCATCAAGGCCACGGTGTTTGCGGTACCGACGCCGTTGAGAAGAGCGACCACGCCATCCTTCGTGATGAGTTCCTCGGCCATAACCGGCGTCTTGGCGGGATCGTACTGATCATCCTTCATTACCCGCGTCAACGTGTTCCCGTTGATACCGCCCTTATCGTTCACCATTTCGAGATATTTGCCGACCAGCGCGACCCCTTCACC
>JAKFFO010000143.1:0-20758 GCA_036675035.1 Oxalobacteraceae bacterium | reverse complement strand
CGAATGGACCTATGTCGTGCCGGAGCGCGCGACGGTGCCGATCCTGTTCCACGACACTGCCTTTTGCCGCGACATGCCGGAAGTACTGGCGACCGGTTACATGGTCGGCTTGCTGGAACTGGCCTGCACCAACGGCATCATGCCGTTCATCGACTGGCCGCGCGAGCAAAGTGTCGGCACCCATGTCAGCTTTTCTCACCTTGCCGCAACACCGCCGGGCATGACGCTGTCGTTCAAAGGGGAAGTGGTCGAAGTTGAAGGCCGCCGGGTGAAATTCCGGGTCGCCGCATGGGACGGTATTGACCAGATCACGGAAGGTATGCACGAGCGGGTGATTATCCAGCCCGAAAGATTCAATGCGAAACTCGCAGAAAAGAAAGCGCGAGCCGCTCTGAAATGAGCTTGCCGTGCAAATCTCATCAATGAAAGAATTCGATCCGCTTGCCCACGCCGGCCCGATGCCGTCACCGTGCATCAGCATTTGCACCATGAATCCCCGTACCGGACTGTGTGACGGCTGCTTTCGCACGATTGACGAAATCGCGCTCTGGAGCCGCGCCAGCGAAGACACTAAACGTACCATATGGATAGAAATCAAGCGGCGGCAAGATGGCAATTGAATTTTACAAACCGGAAAAAACCGTAACCGGCCCGGCGTACAGCCTGTGGTTCAAGCTGGTCGCGACCATCGTATCGATCGGGCTCGGCACTTACGCGGCCAGCATCGCGATGCGCTACCCGTTGCTGCAGTACGGCTTGAGTGTAAAGTTGCTGCTGCTGGCCGCAGCGGCGATGCTGGTGCTCAGTTATTACTGGTTCCTGCGCTCGACCATCACCATCGACGACACCGGCATCACGCAAACCTGGCTGTATAACCGGCATGTCGAGTGGCGCGATGTGCGCAGTGCCAAGATGATCGGCATTCCGTACGCCGGCTGGCTGTTCCCGCCGCGGCTGGTGGTGCGCACCGGCGTGGCATTCAGCACCTTCAACGGCGGTTCGCAGGAAATACTGATTGAGTTTGCAAAAATCTCGCTCGCATTTCAAATGAAAAAATGAACACTGCCGCCAAATTACCCATCTCGATGCATGTGCTGGAACGCGGCTGGCTGTCGTCGAACAATATCGTGTTCACCGGCCGCGGCCGCACTGCGCTGGTCGACAGCGGCTACCTGACGCATGCGCCGCAGACGCTGGCGCTGGTCGAGCATGCACTGCATGGGCGGCCGCTCGATCTGCTGGTGAATACCCATCTGCACTCCGATCATTGCGGCGGCAATGCGGCCGTGCAGCGCAAGTACGGATGCCGCACCGTGATCCCGACGGCGGAAGCCGCCAAGGTGCGGGCATGGGATGAAGATGCATTGACTTATGCTGCAACCGGCCAGCAATGCGAGCGCTTTGCTTTCGACGGCACGATCGCACCGGGCGACACGATCGAACTGGGCGACCTTGACTGGCAGGTGCTCGGTGCGCCCGGGCATGATCCGCATTCGCTGATCCTGTATTGCCCCGAGGAGCGCATCCTGATCTCCGCCGACGCACTATGGGAAAACGGTTTCGGCGTGATCTTTCCGGAGCTGGACGGCGAATCGGGATTTGCCGAAACGCGCGCGACGCTGGAGCTGATCGCGACACTCGATATCCGGGTCGTCATTCCCGGCCACGGTGCGCCGTTCACCGATGTTTCCAAAGCGCTCAAAACCGCGTTTTCAAGAATCGATTATCTGGCTGCGGACCCGGTGCGCAATGCACAGAATGCGGTCAAGGTATTGCTGAAATTCCTGCTGCTGGAGCGGCAACGGATTCCACTGCCGGATATCCTGAGGCTGATGACGGACATCCGCTTGTTCGCAGCTTCGAACCAGCGTTACCTGCATCAGTCCGAAACGGAACTGGTGCAATGGGCGATCGGCCAGCTGGTTCGCGCCGGCGCGGCAACGATTGACGGCGATATGCTGGTCAATCGCGACTGAATTTTTTCAATGAATTCCGGCGCGCGGCGAAGAGGCAATGCCGCGTTCCGGAACTGGCATAACCGGTCAGCTTGCGGTAATGAACTCGACCCAGTTTCCGTCCGGGTCCGCGACGATCGCGATCTTGACGCCGGGACGGATCTCGCGTTCTTTCACCATCACTTTATGCCCCTGGTCGGCGCAGCTTTGCAGCAGCTCGCCGATATTGCTGACCGAGATGGTCCAGTAGCGATACCCGGTGGCACCCTGGATGCCGTCCGGCGGCGCCGATGCCGGCGTCTTTTCCAGAACCACCAGCTTGATTACGCTGTCGCCGCATGCCATCCGATGCATGATGCCGGTACCGCCCGGCATCGGCATCTCCTGCAGGTAGGGAAGGCCGAGCACGTCACGGTAAAACGCCAGCATTGCCGGCCCGTTAGTGGTGACGATGCCGAGATCGATCGATTGCTTGGTAAGTTTGACGCCCATGTTCTGTTCCTTGTCGTATCAGTGATTGAATAATATTGCAGTATTGCCGCGCGCGTGCATGCATGCGAGATCGAAATGGTTTACTGCGAGCGAGCTCGTATTGACGGAAACCCGTCGGACATTCTAATTTAAACTTCCCTTGGCCATGAAACCGTCAGTGATTTCCAGAACTCGCCAGTGTCGTGCGGCAAGCGCTGGCTTTGTCAGGTCCGGCTCGACGAAGCATGGCAATGGCGGGTGGCCGGCATGATTTACCGGTTGCTGGCGGATGCCACGCTGATTGCCCATGTCGCATTCGTCCTCTTCGCGGGGCTCGGCGGCCTGCTGGTATTGCGATACAAAAAAGTGTTGTGGTGGCACCTGGCAGCGCTTTGCTGGGGCGTCGTCGTGCAGTGGGCTGACTGGATCTGTCCGCTGACACCGCTGGAGAATGAATTGCGCCGCCTGGGCGGCGAGGCCGGATACTCCGCCGGCTTCATCGAGCATTTCGTAATGAAGTTCCTGTATCCGGAAGATATGACGCTGGAGCTGCGTTACGTGCTCGGCGCGGCGCTGATCGCAGTGAATGTTCTGGTGTACGCGTACGTGATACTGGATAGCCGGCGCGGAAAGCATTAATAGTCGCGTGCAGTCCTCGTCTGCACGCGGAAATTTGCCCGGCTGCAGAAGATCGAATTCGGGCTTTATCCGTTCCCCGTCTATGGCTTTCCGGAAATCCGAAGGCGACCGGCTGCAGCATCAATCAATTGCGGCATGATTGCGATTCCGTCCGCGGCGGCGTGCTGCCGACCATTCAATCGCCGCCATTCATTTATAGAAATTGAAAATTCGATGAAAAAGAACTTGATTATTTTCATTGTGCTTATTAGTATGACTTTATGAAGAACGAATTGTCCATGTTGCACAGAAGCCGGATGCCGCTGTATTTGCAGGTAGCCAAGCTCATGCGGCAAAAAATCGAAGGGCAGGAATGGCGTTTCGGCGAACAGATCCCGACGCTGGACGAGCTCGAAAAGGAATATGAAGTGTCGCGCATTACATTGCGCGCGGCCTTGAACCAGCTGGAGGAGTCCGGGATCATCCGGCGTACCCGCGGCGTGGGTACGTTTGTCGCGAAGGATCTGTCGGAACAGCGCTGGTTCAAGCTGGCCAACAACTTCGACGAACTGGTCGAAAAGGTGGCGAACCTCAAGATACGGCTGCTGCCGATCGAACAGGCCGAGCATCCGTTGATCCCGGCATTTCCGTTCGGCGAAGTGGGTCCGGCGTATCACCGGCTGCGGCGGGTGCACTATCACAACGACGTGCCGTACTGCCTGATCGAGATCTACCTGGACAAAAAAGTGTTCGATTCAGATCCGGAAGGCTTCAGCAACGCGCCGATCGTGCCGCAGCTGGCAGCGCGTCCCGATGTGCAGGTGGCGAGCGCGAAGCAGATCATGCGGATCACCGTGTCGGACGAGGACACCGCATCCCATCTGAACATCGGCGTCGGCGACCCGATCGCCGACGTGTGCCGTACCTTGCTGGATGAAAGCAAGCACATCCTGTATTACGCGCATATCCAGTATCCGGCGCAGATGATCCAGATCGAAACGGATCTGTTGGCTGGAACCGCGCTTCCCAAAAAGAAGAAAGCTCGCACCAAGTGAGCCTGTACCAATAATCGTTTTCGGAGACCAAGATGTCAAAAAGCAGTACCAGCGCCGCCCGCAATTTCGGCTTGGCAGTTTTCCCGTTTATCTGCCTGATTCTTTTCTGGATGCTGCTGCGCGCGTCCGGCCTGATCAATCCCACGCTGCTGCCTTCTCCGCTGGAGGTGGCGCAAACCTTCTGGACTCACCTGACCGAAGGCGAGCTGGTGATGCATATCGTGATGTCGGTGCAACGGGTGTTCTTCGGGCTGTTACTGGGTATGGTGCTCGCGGTACCGGTCGGTTTTCTGGTCGGCTGGTACAAGCCGGTCCGCCGCTTTGTCGATCCTCTCATCAACTTCTTTCGCGCATTGCCGCCGATCGCGCTGATCCCGCTGGTGATCGTGTATCTCGGCATCGGTGAGATGGCCAAGATCGCAATCCTGTTCTACGCATCCTTCTTTGCCGCCGTCATCGTCATGTACGAGGGCATGACGCAGATCAGCCCGGTCTATATCCGCGTTGCGCGCACGCTGGGTGCCAGCGATTTCGAAATCTTCATGAAAGTGATGGTGCCGATGACCGTGCCGCACATGCTGACCGCGCTGCGGGTTGCATTGGGTGTCGCATGGGCCACGCTGGTGGCGTCGGAGCTGGTGGCGGCGCAGCAGGGGCTGGGCGCAATGATCCAGAATGCGTCGGCATTCTTCGATCTGCGCACGATTTATCTCGGCATCATCAGTATCGGCGTGCTGGCGCTCTTGATGGATATCGCGCTGCGTCTTCTGTCGAAGCGGTTGGTCAGCTGGCAAGATAAAACGGAGAATTGAACCATGCAACAACAGAACGAGCGTATCCGCTTCGACAATGTATCGATGCAGTTCCAGACCGCCAACGGCGCGCTGGATGTGGTGAAGGACATGTCTTTCTCGGTGAATCAGGGCGATTTCATTTCGCTGGTCGGACCGTCGGGCTGCGGCAAGACGACACTGATGAACATGGCTGCCGGTTTCGTCAAGCCGACCAGCGGTGTCGTCACGCTCGACGGCAAGACGATCGACGGGCCGGGCCCGGATCGCGGCGTGATGTTCCAGGAATACGGGGTGTTCCCATGGCTGACCGTCGAGCAGAATATCGCGTTCGGATTGAACCTGAAGATCAGCAGCAAGCTGGGTGCGGCGGAAAAAAAGGAAATCGTCGAGCGCTACCTGAAACTGATGGGGCTGTCGGATTTCCGCAAGGCTTTTCCGAAAACGCTGTCGGGCGGCATGCGGCAGCGCCTGGCGCTGGCCCGCACCTATGCGGTACACCCGGAGTTTGTACTGATGGACGAGCCGTTCGGCGCGCTCGATGCGCAGACGCGCAGCGCAATGCATGACCTGCTGCTGGAAGTGCTGTACGCGGAAGGCAAGACCGTCATGCTGATCACCCACTCGGTCGAGGAAGCGGTGTACCTGTCGAACAAGGTGCTGGTCATCTCCGCCCGTCCGTCACGTATTCGGGAAGTGATCGACATCCCGTTCCCGTATCCGCGTCACCGATCGTTGCATGAAACGCCGGAATTCAATGCGTTGCGTTCCCGTATTCATAGTTCGGTCATGCTGGAGTATGCAGCGCAAGAGGCGCAGGCCAAAGCGAAAGTCGCAGTTTAATCAGCGGAATTTTCCGTATAACAAAGGAGATCATCATCATGGAACGTCGAACTTTTATTCAGTTGGCCGCCGCCGGCGCCGCTGCCGCAATCCAGCCGTCGCTGGCGCTTGCCCAGAACAAGAAAGTCAAGGTCGGATATCTGCATACGCTGGCGGTCGATGGCCAGATTTGGCTGGCCGATTCGATGGGCATCTGGAAAAAAGAAGGGCTGGACATGGAGTTTGTCCAGTTCCAGACCGGTCTTGAGCTGTTCCAGGCGATGGCCGGCGGCAGTATCGACGTACTCAGTACCGGCGCCGTCATGTCGAATTTCCCGGCGCGCGGCCAGGGCAAGGCGTTCCTGATCAACAACGTCGAATTCGCCACTGCGCAACTGTGGGTGCATCCGGACATGGGCATCAACAGCATCGCCGACCTCAAGGGCAAGAAAATTTCCACGACGGCCGGTACCACCGCGCACGTGTTCCTGGACAATGCATTGCGCGCCAACGGCATCGATCCGAAAAAGGATGTGCAGATCGTCAACCAGCGCATGCAGGACGCGGTCACGGCCTTCATTTCCAAGGCGGTGCCGGCAGTCGCATTGTGGGTGCCGTTCAATATCGCGGTAAGGAACCGGGTGCCGAGCGCGAAGATGATCGTTGACGCATCGACCTACTATCCGAAGGCTGCGATCGTCGGCGGCTGGGCCGCGCGCAATGATTATTACGACAGCAACAAGGATGTACTGACCCGCATCATCCGCGGCTGGACCAGCGCCAACGATTACCTGATCAGCAAACCCGACGAGGCACTGGAGCTGCTGCAGAAGAAATACTATCAGCAGGTTCCGCTGGCCGATTTGAAGGAACAGTATGCGGCGCAAAAAATGTTCACATCGAAGGAATGGGCGAAGCTCTATGCTGACGGTACCGTCACCAAGTGGCTGCAGCAAGTCACCGATTTCTTCGTCGACTTCGCGAACATTCCAAACGCGGTACCTGCGTCGCAATACTTCGATCCGAAACTCTATCTCAATGTAGTGAAGGCATGAACCAAAAGCAAAATGGGCAGGAATCGGCCCGCCGCGCCTACGATTACATCATCGTAGGCGCGGGTTCGGCCGGCTGCGTGCTTGCCAACCGATTGTCCGAAGATCCTTCGGTCAAGGTGTTGTTGCTGGAGGCTGGCAAGCCGAACCGCAACTTCTGGCTGCATCTTCCGGTCGGCTACTTCAAGACCATCTACGACAGCCGGTTTTCCCGGCTGTTCGATACCGAACCGTGCGAAGGCTCGGGTGGGCGCAACATCATCTGGCCGCGCGGCCGGGTGCTGGGCGGCTCAAGCTCGATCAACGGCCTGCTCTACATTCGCGGACAGCACCAGGATTACGACAACTGGGCGCGCCAGGGTGCGCATGGTTGGGACTATCGTTCGGTGCTGCCGTTCTTCAAGCGTTCCGAATGCTATGAAGGCGGTGAAAGCGAATACCACGGCAGCGCCGGCGAACTCGGCGTGTCGGAACTGAAGAACGATCACGTTTACTGCAAGGCATGGGTCGAAGCCGGCAAGCAGTTCGGCCTGCCTTTCAATCCGGACTTCAACGGCGCCAGCGAATACGGCGTCGGATCGTACCAGCTCACGCTCAAGAACGGCTGGCGTTCAAGCGCGGCAGTAGCATTCCTGCGCCCGGTGCAAAAGCGGGCCAATCTCACGGTGCTGACCGAAGCGCATCTGAATCGCGTGCTGTTCGAAGGCACGACCGCGACCGGCGTCGAATGGGTGCGGAACGGCGTGGTGCACGAGACGCGCGCAGAACGCGAAGTGATTCTCGCAACTGGAGCGATCCAGTCGCCGCAGCTGTTGCAGCTGTCCGGCATCGGCCCTGCGGCGCTATTGCGGCAGCATGGCATCAAGGTCATCGTCGACGCGCCGGAAGTAGGTGAAAACCTGAAGGACCATTATCAGGCGCGCACGATTGTGCGTCTGAAGAAGAAGCTGTCACTCAACAATGACGTGCGCAATCCGCTCAAGCTGGCATCGATGGGCCTCGAATGGATGCTCAGGCGGTCCGGTCCGCTGACGGTCGGCGCAGGGCAGGTCGGCGGATTCGTCCGCACCGAATATGCGCGCGATGGCCGGTCCGACATGCAGTTCAACGTGATGCCGCTGTCGGTCGACAAGCCGGGCACGCCGTTGCACAACTATCCGGGCTTCACCGCATCTGCATCGCAGTGCCGTCCGGTATCGCGCGGCCGCTTGCAGATCCGCTCGGCCGATCCGCTCGCGGCACCGCGCATCGAAACGCATTATCTGAGCGAAGAGCTGGACCGCAACACGCTGGGTGCCGGCATCGAAATGCTGCGTGAAATATATCGGCAGCCGGCATTCCGCGACTTGATCGCGGACGAGGTGCTGCCCGGATCCCAGCGCAAGACGCGCGAGGATCTGGTGAAATTCGCGCGCGAGGCGGGTGGAACCGTTTTCCATCCGGTCGGCACTTGCCGCATGGGTTCGGACGACCGTGCAGTGGTCGATCCGACCCTGAAGGTGCGCGGCGTGCAGCGCTTGCGCGTAATCGATGCATCCGTGATGCCGGAAATGGTGTCGGCCAATACCAACGCGGCCGCGATCATGATCGGTGAAAAAGGTGCCGACCTGGTGCGCAACAATCCGTTCTGAAGAATCACCTGAATACCGCAATCGAGATAGGAGCGGATGATGTATGAGTATGGCAGTCTGATCGCAGGCCAATGGCGCCCCGGCACCGGTGAAGCGTTCTCGACCAGTAATCCGGCACGGCCTTCCGAGGTCGTCGGCCGTTATACCTCGGCTTCGGCTGCCGACGTGGATCAGGCGGTCAAGGCGGCCGTTGCGGTGCAGAAGTTGTGGCGCGGTCTGCCATCGGTAGAGCGCGGCATGGTCGTCGAAAAATTCGTCGCGGCGCTGGAAGCGAAGGCCGGCCAGCTGGCGCGTGCGATCACGCTCGAACAGGGAAAACCCCTGGCGGAATCGCGCGGTGAAATCGGCAAGGCCTGCGCCGAATCGCGTTTCATGCTCGGTGAAGCATCGCGTAGCCACAGTCCGGCGATGCCATCGTCCCGCCCCGGCTTCAGCAACATGGTGACGCGGCGGCCGCGCGGCGTGATCGCTGCGCTGACGCCGTGGAATTTTCCGATCATGACGCCGATGCGCAAGATTGCACCGGCGCTGGTGTTCGGCAATGCGGTAATCCTCAAACCGTCCGAATTCACGCCGGCCGCTGCCTGCATCATCGGCGATGCGGCAAAAGGACTTCTGCCGGACGGACTGTTGCAGATCGTGCTCGGCATGGCGGCGGCCGGCCAGGCGCTGGTGTCGCATCCCGACGTCGACGGCATCGCGTTCACAGGCTCGGTGCCGGTCGGAAAAAAAATCTATGCGGCAGCCGCGCAAAACCTGACCGAAGTCGCGCTTGAGCTGGGCGGCAAGAATGCCGCGATCGTCAACGATATCAATAGCACGCAGGACATGGACGGCTGCCTCAGCCAGATCATCGGCGCCGCCTATCAGTGCGCAGGCCAGCGCTGCACCGGCATCAGCCGGGTGCTGGTCCACAAGTCGCTGGAGCCGCAGGTGCTGGATGGGCTGACGGCGCGGGCGCAACAGACGGTGCTGGGCGATGGCATGAAGGAAGGCGTCACGATGGGGCCGCTGAACAATGCCGCGCAATTTCTCAAGGTGGATGCGATGGTAAAGGCCGGCATCGCCGAAGGCGCCCGGGTAATGACCGGCGGCAAGGCCGGGACAGTTGCCGGCGCCGAAGGCGGCTATTTTTATGAACCGACCATCCTGGGCGGCGTCACGCCGGCCATGTCGGTCGCGACCGACGAAATCTTCGGGCCGGTGATTTCGGTGATCGTCTATGACACGATCGACCAGGCATTCGATATCCTGAACGGGGTCGAATTCGGATTGACCTCATCTATTTTTTCAAATGACCATGCGGTCATCCAGCGCTTTATTGCCGAAAGCGAAAACGGGATGCTGCATGTGAATCATGGAACGGTCCCGGAAAACCACATGCCGTTCGGCGGCATCAAGAACTCGGGCGTCGGCGCCTATTCGGTCGGTCCGAGCGCTGCCAATTTCTTCACAACCGAACATGCTGTTTATGTAAAGGCGCGTTGAGCAAATGCTTCCACTTCCCGAATTTCCAGCGATTCAACTGGCCAAGATCGAGGCGCTCGTATATCGTGCGCCGGTCGTCGAACCGGTGCAGACGTCATTCGGAACCATGTACGACCGCCCGGCCGTGCTGGTTAGGATCGAAGACCGCGAAGGTGCGGTCGGCTGGGGCGAAATATGGTGCAACTTTCCCGGTGTCGGCGCAGAGCACCGCGCTCGTGTCCTGGAGTCTTGCGTGGCACCGATTTTGCTGGAGCAGTCGTGGGAACATCCGACACTCGCGTTCGATGCACTCACGCGGCGCCTGTCGATACTGGCGATTCAAAGCGGCGAGCCGGGCACGATCGCGCAAGCCATTGCCGGTGCCGACATCGCGTTGTGGGACCTGGTCGCGAAACGTCTCGATCGGCCGCTGTGGCAGCTTCTCGGCGGCCAGTCCAGTGTGCAAACCTATGCGTCGGGCCTGAGCCCGACCCAGCCGGAAAAACTGGCAGCCGCCAAGCGCGACGAAGGCTATCGCGCGTTCAAGTTGAAAGTGGGTTTTGGCGCGGAGCGCGATGTCGCCAACCTGCGCTCGTTGCGCGAACTGTTCGGGCCCGACACGACGCTGATGGTCGACGCGAACCAAGCATGGACGCCGGACATCGCGCTCGAAATGAGCGCTCGCCTTGCCGCATTCAACCCGATCTGGCTGGAAGAACCGATCCGCGCCGATCATGCGCTGGCTGACTGGGAGCGGCTTGCCGCCCAGTCGCCGGTGCCGCTGGCCGGAGGCGAAAACCTGCGCGGCGAAGAGCAGTTTGCCGCCGCGATCGAGTCCGGCGCGTTTGCAGTGATCCAGCCCGATCTGGGCAAGTGGGGCGGCTTCAGCGGCTGTGTGCCGGTGGCGCAGCGCGCCGTCGCGCACGGCCGCATGTTTTGCCCGCACTGGCTGGGCGGCGGCATTGGCCTGATCGCATCGATGCAGCTCAAGGCCATCGTCGGCGGCGCCGGTTATGTCGAGGTCGATTCCAATCCGAATTCCTTGCGCGACCTGTTTGCCGCACCATGCCTGCGGCCGGAGAATGGCAGTGTTACGCTGCCGGATCAGCCGGGCCTGGGCGTCGCGCCGGACCTCGATACCGCACGGGAGTTCCTGGTCAGGCATCAATACCGCTGAATGCGAACGGCCAGGCAACTCCGGGACCCGGTCCAACCACTTGCAAATCCTTCAGCATGAGCCTGCCCTCCAATCTTGCCCGCCTGCTGCCGTTCCTGCACTGGCCGCGGCCGACCCGGGCATCGTTAAGGTCGGACGCGTGGGCCGGCATTACGGTCGGCCTGATCCTGATTCCGCAGGCACTCGCCTACGCGACGCTGGCAGGCATGCCGCCGCATACCGGCCTGTACGCTGCGCTGCTGCCTGGCATCGTCGGAATATTGTGGGGCTCGTCCGCGCTGCTGGCAGTCGGACCGGTGGCACTGACCAGCCTGGTGGTATTCGGCGCGCTGGCACCGCTGGCAATTCCCGGCAGTGCAGAATGGGTGATGCTGGCGATCTGGCTTTCGATCTATTCCGGCCTGTTCCAGTTTGCGCTCGGCGCATTCCGACTGGGGCGAATCGCCAACCTGGTATCGCAGCCGGTAGTGATCGGATTCATCAACGCCGCTGCAGTGATCATCATCATGTCGCAGCTGCCGTTCCTGCTTGGCGTGGACCTGTCGCTGGAACATTCGGCGAGCATGTTGGATCGCCTGCGCGAGGCGCCGGCGGCTGCCATCACCGCCACGTTCGGGTGTATCGCAATGGCGCTTCTGCTGGGTTTCAAGCGCTTTGCGCCGAAACTGCCGGGCATCCTGATCGTCACCGTTGCCGGCATCGCTGCCAGCTCGCTGCTCGGTTATGCTGCGGCCGGCGGCGAGATCGTCGGAGCGATACCGGCCGGACTGCCGGCGCTGTCACTGCCTTCGGCGATTTCATTCGACAGTCATCAGCAATTGTGGCCGGCCGCGCTGATCCTGGCGCTGATCAGCTTCACCGAAGCGATGTCCAGCTGCCGCGTACTGGCGCGCAAGCAGAATGAGCAATGGGACGAGAACCAGGAACTGATCGGCCAGGGCCTGGCGAAAATCACCAGCGGTTTCAGCGGTGCGTTCCCGGTCAGCGGTTCGTTCTCGCGCTCGGCACTGAACCTGTATGCCGGTGCCACCAGCGCATGGTCCGCACTGTTTACCGCCTTGTGCGTACTGTTCAGCCTGATGTTCCTGACCGGTTTCCTGCACCACCTGCCGCGCTCGGTGCTGGCTGCGATCATCATCGTGCCGGTACTGTCGCTATTCAATATTTCCGGGGTGCGAAGGTTGTTTACGATCTCGCGAAACGACGGCGTAATCGCGGTGATGACTTTCGTCGTGACGCTGATTTCGCTGCCGCACCTGTACTGGGGCATTGCCGCAGGCGTCGCGCTGACCATGGCATCGTTCCTGTACCGGCGCACCCAGCCGCGCGTGATTGAAGTTGCGCCACACCCGGACGGCACGCTGCGCGACCGCAGCCGTTTCGACCTGCCGCCATTGGCGCCGGATGTGCTGGCGGTAAGAATCGATTCTGCGCTGAACTTCCTGAGCGGAACGGCGCTGGAGCGGTTCATTCTCGGCCACTGTCGGCATAACCCGCAGATACGGCGCGTGCTGATATCTGCCGGATCGGTCAACGAGATCGACGCCAGCGGCGTCGAAACCCTGGAGTCGCTGCGGACTGTGCTGAGGCTGGACCGCATCGATCTCTACCTGTGCGCGGTAAAGAAACAGGTGTGGGATGTGCTGGAGCGCGCCGCATTTATCGAGTCGCTGGGCGCCAGCCGGATTTACTCCACTGACCGCGAAGCCGTTGCAATGCTCAACGCGAAACGGGCCGATTGAATCCCGAGTCGAATGCGCCGAGCGCACGCGCTTGCATCCGCATGGCGGCCAGGTAAGTTTTATGCGGCTCAACGCGACGCCGAGTCATCGGAATCGGAATCCCGGGACGGCATCTTGTGCATGTCTTCGCGACTGACGCGGTGCGGCCGGTGCGGCGCGTCAGTCGCATCGCCCAACGGTAAAACATGTTGATCCCCTGACTGTTTCCGCCGCGATTCGTTGCGATCGGCGGACTGCTTCTTGTCTCGGTTCGAGTTGGTGGTGGTCATTGCACACTCCATTGGTTCATACGGCAAAGCCTGGATTCGTTTCCGCGTGTGCGGGCCCATTCATGCGTACCGGGCCGACACGCAATGAAAGCGCGAACACCACGCCGCATGGCACTTTAGATGCCCCGGCTCGACGCGAGTTCGCAGCCGGTCAGTGCAAGTCGCCACCATTCTGCGTGATATGCTTTTGACACGCGGAAAATACCTACCAGGAAAGAGCTTGCAACATGATTGAAACTGTCACGGCCGATCTGGCACTGCCCGAGCATGCGAACGCACTGGTGCAACTGATGAACGAATATGCGCTTGACCCGATGGGCGGTGGCCAGGAGCTGGCGCCTCGCGTCAAAGCGAATCTCGCGGCGGAGCTGAATAAAAGACCGGCGGTGCATGTAATTCTTGCGCTGGTGGATAAAAAGCCGGCCGGACTAGCGGTTTGCATCGAAGGCTTCTCGACGTTTGCGTGTCAACCGCTATTGAATATTCACGACATGATCGTGTCCGGCCCTTTTCGCGGACAGGGCATATCCAGCCGGTTGCTGCAGGCCGCGGAAGATCTCGCAGTCGAGCTCGGATGTTGCAAGGTGGCGCTGGAAGTGCTGGAAGGGAACCGCATTGCGCAAGCATCATACAAGCGAGCAGGCTTTGCCGGTTATGAACTGGACCCGGCAATGGGCAAAGCGATGTTCTGGCAAAAAAATTTGGCGCAGAAAGCCTGATGCGCGCTTCATCTGTTCCGGTGGCGTAATCACCAGACCGGCGCGTCAGCCTGATCGCGAATCGGCATCATTCCTGGCGCGGTCCAGACCATTGGTGCTTGAGTCGACTCGCAGGTGCCGGCTTCGTTGCCGCCTCGTGCTCACGCGACTTGTTTTAGAGGCTCCGGTATGATTCTATCCTGCTTTCTGCCACGGGCCTCTTGTGCCTATGCAGCCCTCGTCACATAGCTTCGATACATCTTTCGAAACTCCAGTATGGTAAATTAACGTTTCCATTGTCTTTGGGTAACCCAAGGGCCGGCGCAGTCATTTTTCCGACGGCATCGCAACGACGTATCGAACGCATTTGCAATAGTGCAGGCATCTTGCTCTGCTCGCCCGGATTCGCAACGAACCGTTAAACAATTCAAGGAAACCGACATGACGGAAGGGCAAACATGAAAATCCTGGTGCTGGGGGCCGCCGGCTTCATCGGCTCGCATCTGGTCCATGCGCTGTGCCGGCGCGGACAGTTGCGTGGCCGTGACGGAAGCCTGCGAGCGATCGATGAACTGATACTGGCCGACAACCGGGCCGTTTCAGATGCGCCGGATGCAGCCGCAGGCATGGCGGTTCGCGTCGTACAGGGTAGTATCTGCGACTCCGCTTTCATCGAAACGATTTTTGCGTCCGAAATCGATGCGGTATTCCATCTTGCCGCGACATTGACGCTGGATGCCGAGATGGATTTTGCGCATGGGCTGGAAGTCAATGTACATGCGTTGATGCGCTTGCTGGAACGCTGCCGCAAGCAAGCGCATGCGCCTGCATTCGTGTTCGCCAGTTCGATTTCCACCTATGGCGGCGAACTGCCCGATGCGGTCGACGACCATGTCGCGCAAACGCCGCAAACATCGTACGGCACCCACAAGGCGATTGCCGAGCTGCTGATCAACGATTATTCGCGGCGCGGCTTCATCGACGGGCGGGTGCTGCGCCTGCCCGTCGTGCTCACGCATCCCGGGCCGCCGAGCGCGAGCGTGTCGGATCGGATCGCGTCGTTGATCCGCGAGCCTTTGAATGGTCGCGATGCGGTGTGCCAGCTCGATCCGCATACCCGGTTTCCGGTAGCGTCGGCGCGGTCGGTTGCGGAAAGCCTGATTGCGATGCACGACATGCCGGCCACTGCTTTTGGCGCAACCCGCGCAATGAACCTTCCGTCGCTGACCGTCACGCCGATCGAGATCGAAGCGGCGGTGAAACGCAGCGCGGCGCATGTAACCCTGGGCCGCATTGCCTGGCAGCCGGACCGGCAAATGCAGCATATCGTCGCAGGATGGCCGCGCGCCTTTACGTCGGAGCGTGCGCTGCGGCTCGGCATTTCCGGCGATCGCTCGATCGACGATATCGTGACCGCTTACCGGGAGGACTATATTGACCGCGCCTGACCAACTGCCCGTCTGCATCATCGGCGCCGGCTCGTCCGGCGTCACCACGGCCAAGGCGCTGAAGGAAAAAGGCGTCGCGTTCGAATGTTTCGAAATCGGTTCCGATATCGGTGGCATGTGGCGCTACCAGAACGACAATGGATTGTCGTCCGCCTACCGCAGCCTGCATATCGACACCAGCCGCAACAACCTCGGTTATTCGGATTTCCCGATTCCGGACACCTACCCGGATTTCCTGTCGCATTCCGAAGTGCTGGACTATCTCGAAGCCTATGCCGAACGTTTCGGCGTACGCCAGCACATCCGTTTCAATACGCGCGTCGAAGATGTGCGCCCGGCACCGGAAGGCGGCTGGAATGTCCGGCTGGCCGGCGGCGAAGTGCGCCGCTATCGCGCGGTACTGGTCGCCAACGGGCATTTGTGGGACCCGCGCTGGCCTGCGTTTCCCGGGCACTTCGACGGCATGCAGATTCATTCGCATGATTACCGCACGTCGGAACCGTTCCGGGACAAGAATGTGCTGGTGGTCGGCATCGGCAATTCCGCGGTCGATATCGCGGTCGATGTCTGCAAGCAGGCGAAGAGCACGCTGCTGTCCACGCGCCGCAGCGCCTGGATCATGCCGAAGTACATCATGGGCATTCCGGTCGATCGCTGGTCGGGATTTTTTTCGCGCCGCTTGAAGCTGCCGACCCGCATCACGCGCGCACTGATCCGCCGCCTGATGTTTCTCGCGGTCGGCGACCAGACGCGCTACGGCGTGCCGCGACCGAAGCACGCGATCTGGCAAGAACATGCGACGCTGAGCCAGGAATTGCTGCCCTACGTCGGACACGGCTGGATTCGAATCAGGCCGAACATCAAGGAATTGCAGGGCAGTACAGTGCTGTTCGAAGACGGCGGCAGCGCCCCGGTCGACGCGATCATTCATGCCACCGGTTATCGCACCACTTTTCCTTTCATCGATCCGTCGCTGTTCGAGGTGAAGGACGGCAGTGTCGCGCTGTACCGGCGCATGCTGCCGGCGCATTTGCCCGGGCTGTACATGGTCGGTCTGGTGCAGCCGATCGGCCCCACCATTCCTCTGGTCGAAATCCAGGCGCGCTGGCTGGCGTCGGTGCTGGCCAATGAAACCGCACTACCAACGCCGGACCAGATGCAAGCGGAAATCGCGCGGCACAACGCGCATCTGGCAAAGCAGTATGTCGGCTCGGCCCGCTACACGCTGGAAGTCGACTTCAGCCAGTATGCGAAACAATTACGCAATGACCTCAAGCGCGGCCGCGCCGGAATATAGGAGGCTTGATGCCGAGCTCGCAGCTGGACCATATCGTGATCGTCGCGCCATCCTTGGCGCAGGGCGTCGAGTACGTGCGCGACGCGCTTGGCGTGATGCCGCAGCCGGGTGGCGAACATGCGCGCATGGGAACGCATAATGCGCTGCTCAGGCTCGACGATCAAACTTTCCTCGAAGTGATCGCAATCAATCCGGATGCGCCAAACCCCGGTCGTCCACGCTGGTTCGAACTCGATCGGCCGAATCCGGATACTCCGGTGCGTCTGGCGACCTGGGTCGTCCGTACCGATGACATTCATGCCGCGACGGCGGCGTCGCCGATTCCGCTCGGGACCATGGAGCCGATGACGCGCGGATCGCTGAACTGGCTGATTACGATTCCGTCCGATGGCAGCTTGCCGCTGGACGGCGTAGCGCCGACGCTGATCGAATGGCACAACGGGCCGCATCCGGCCAATAGTCTGCGCGACCAGGGTTGCAGCCTGGTCCGGCTCGAAGGCTTCCATCCGCAAGCCGACCGGATATCGGGCTTGTTGCAGGCAATCGGGTTTCAGGGAAGATTTTTTATGCGCCAGTTAGCGGAAGAAGAGTCGCCAATGCTGGTCGCGCATATTGAAACGCCGGGCGGATTGCGCATGTTGCGTATCGGCTGACGCGAGCACCCCCGTTGTTTTTCTTATGCTGTTGTATATCCATCTGTGACATCAGCCGGCATTCCGTCTTTGCTATTGCTTAACAATTGGACTGGCGTAATAATAAATTGCAGGCTTTGCAATTGCCGTCCCGCCAATCGGAAAAATGTTCGTGCGATTCCTGGCTGTCCGGCACACGATAATCGATAAATATAACAATGGTGAAGGGGAAGGCGATGTCCGAGGTCTCAATGCAAGACACCAATCCGGAAGCGAAAGTCACTCGACTTAAACCGAGGGTCTTGCTGGTCGACGATCAAATGACCATCGTTCAGATCGTGCGCGCGATGGTGGGCGAGCAGCCGGATATCGAATTCCATTATGTCGATACTGCCGACGCCGCAGTCCAAAATGCCGCCGACCTCAAACCGACCGTGATCCTGCAGGACCTGTCGATGCCCGGTACCGACGGCTTCGAGCTGGTGCGCCGGTATCGCGCCCATCCAGACATCGCCGACGTGCCGGTCATCGTGCTGTCGGTGGCCGAAGATCCGAAAATGAAGGCAAAGGCGTTCCAGGTAGGCGCCAACGACTACCTGGTCAAGCTTCCCGACAAGCTTGAACTGATCGCCCGCATCCGTTATCACTCGGCCGCCTATAACGCCGGGCTGGAGCGCGACGAAGCATTTCGCTTCCTGCGCGAGAGCCAGCAAAAACTGGCCGAGGCCAATCTCGAATTGCGCAAGCTGTACGCGGTCGACGCCGAACTGCAGAAGCTGGCCGCGCGCGATGCGCTGACCGGGCTGGCCAACCGGCGGCGCTTCGACGATGTGCTTCGGACCGAGTGGCCGCGCGCGCAGCGGGATAAATATCCGGTTTCACTGCTGCTTTGCAATGTCGACTTGTTTAAGCTGTTTTGCGAAAGCAACGGCGCGCAGGCAGGCGACAACTGCCTGAAGAAATTTGCCGCAGTGATTACTGCTAATCTCAAACGCCCGGCGGATATTGCGGCGCGTTACGGCGATGAATTTGCGGTTCTGCTGCCAAACACCGATAGCCAGGGCGCGATGAAAGTCGCCGAAGCCTGCCGCCACGCGATCGAGTCGTTGGCGATACCCAGCGAATGGTCGGACAAGAACGTACTGACTATGTCGATCGGCGTGGCCAGCATGGTGCCGACTGAAGAGCTTGCGTATGAAGAAGTGATCAGGGTTGCCAATCGCGGGCTCAAGAACGCGAAGGAGCAGGGACGCAACCTGGTGCGCATTGCACGGCATCGCTCGGTGGTCATTGAAGACGAATAGATTTTTTCTCGATAGCGCGGAGCGCGAACGCGCCCTCAGTGCCTTCCCGGAGTGTTCTCAGTGCATAGTGAAATGGTTGACGCGCCTGGCCTGGCCAGTCCGAAAAAACACTTCGGTGTCCGCCGGCGGCAGCGGCTCGGATAGCAAAAACCCCTGTATTTCATCGCAGCGGCATGCTTCAAGAAAGCGCATCTGCGCCAACGACGTAACGCCTTCGGCCACGACGCGCAGATTCATGCTGTGCGCCATCGCCACTGTTGCGGTTACGATTGCCGCATCGTTCTGGTTGTCCGACAGGTCGCGGATAAACGATTTGTCGATTTTTAGCGTATTGATCGGCAGCGTTTTCAGATAGCTCAGCGATGAATATCCGGTTCCGAAATCGTCGATCGAAAACGACACCCCGAGATCGCGTATATTCCTCAATTTTTCAGACGACGCATCCAGATCCTGCATCAGGCTGCTCTCGGTGATTTCCAGCTCGACACAGCGAGGATCAAGGCCGGTCTGCTGCAGCACATCGACGATATCCTCATAGATGCTTTCCGAACGAAATTGTAGCGCTGAAATATTTACCGATACCTTGAATGCCGGCAGGCCGGCTTCTTGCCAGTGCTTGACCTGCTGGCATGCGGAAAACAGTACCCATCTTCCGATCGCATCGATCATGCCGATTTCTTCGGCCAGCGGAATGAAATGGGCCGGCAATATCAAGCCCTTCTCCGGGTGATTCCAACGCACCAGCGCTTCAACGCCAACCAGCTTTTTCGTGGCGATATCGAGTCGCGGCTGGTAATACAATGCCAGCTGATCGTATTCGACGGCTTGCCGCAAGTCGGTCTCCCGCGCGAGCCGGCCAGATGCTTTCGCGTTCATCTCCGGTCCATACAACCGGAACACACCGACGCCGGCCGCCTTTGCGTCGTACATCGCCAGGTCGGCGTGTTTCAGCAGCATGGTCGGCGTATCGCCATCCTCGGGATAAATGCTGATCCCGATACTGGTTGACACGGTGACGGTATTGCCGGCGAGTTCGGTCGGTTCGCCGACTGCTTTCAGCAAGCGTCGCGCAAGCGCCGACACCTGCTTGGCGGTATGGATATTTTCCAGAAAAATGACGAACTCGTCGCCGCCCAGGCGGGCAACGGTATTGTTTTCCTGAACCGCGGCCTTCAAGCGATCGGCTATCGTACAGAGCAGAATGTCTCCCTGTTCGTGACCGAGACTGTCATTGATCAGCTTGAACCGGTTGAGACCCATGACCAGCACACCGATTCTCGATTTGCGCTGATGCGCCTTTTCAATCGCGAATTGCATGCGGTCAATGAGCAAGCTGCGATTCGGCAAACCTGTCAGCGGATCATGTTTTGCCAGGTACACGATCTGGCGCTCATCCTGTTTGCGTTGGCTGATGTCTTTTACGATGCCATGCAGGCCGCTGAGTTCACCGTTTGCAACATGGGGCAGCAGCATCACGCTGGCGTCGAACCTGGTACCGTCCTTCCGGACGCACGTAAACTCGGCCGTTTGCGTCCCTTCCCGCTGCGCGGCCGCAAAATGGAATCGAAGTTTCTCAAGGTCTTCCGGCGCAACGAGACGAGCGAGAGGCATGCTCAACAATTCACCTGTGGAATATCCAGTCAGCGACGACAGCGCAGGATTGGCCGCGACAAGACGCCCGTCCGGATCGAATGCAAACACGCCATCGGGGTGCAGCCCGAACAGGATATCAAAGCGTTGTCCACCTTGGTTGCTCATCAATAAGGGAAGAAAGTTATTGTTCCAGATATTCGTTTCAACGTGTGGCATCCAAAATCCCGCCGAAGTGTAAATGCAGCTTCGTCCAAGCCACGCCGCAACCGGGCAGAATAAATATGATTGACCGATGTCGCTGGCATAGGCTGCATTCTTTTTGCTTGCAAGTTTCCGGCAATCCGCTATCCGGCTTCACCGCAACGGATGAAGCTCGCCTTCGCATTGCGCGGCCCGTGTTCCTCGAACACAAATCCGAAATGGTCGTTAACTGGTTGACTGCGATCGCGCGAAATGATTCATTTGTGATTATTTCGCGTGCAAGTGGCTGCTGAAAGTGTATTTATACAGCACGTCTTTGCCTCGGAATTTGCGGCTGAGAACGATATGGTGCAAGCATGAAGTACATTACCGGAATGCAGGTAAGATCGAAACCGGCATGATCTGCGGCCGAAACGCCTGTCGATACGGCGCATACCCTGACATGGGAGTCTTCAATGACGGTGTACCAAAAAGGACAACGCTGGGAGCCGGGTGAATTTCCCGCAATTCTTGCGGTGGGCGATTCCTGGTTCTG
>JAKFFO010000203.1:0-20838 GCA_036675035.1 Oxalobacteraceae bacterium | reverse complement strand
TTCTTTTGCGGGAAAATGTATGCTGCAGCACCAAAAGCTGCCAGAGCCGCTTCATGAAAGCCTGACAGAATCAGTTTTTTCTTGCCGGGATAGGTGTTAATGTCACCGACCGCAAAAATACCGGGAACATTGGTTTCGAATTTCTCGGTATCCACTTTCAATTGCTTGCGTTCGATATCGAGACCCCATTCAGCGATCGGACCGAGCTTGGGTGACAAGCCGAAAAATACCAGCAAATGATCCAGCGGCAACCGGCGCGTGACGCCATCGGAGCCGGTAACTTTAATTTCGGATAACTTGCTGTCCTGCGTTTCGAACCCGGTCACCTGGCCGACGACGAATTGCATTTCCAGGTTTTCGCACAATTCCTTCATTTTGGCGACCGATGCCGGTGCGGCGCGAAATTCCTCGCGACGATGCAGCAGAACGATGGATTCGGCCTTGCCGACCAGGTCAAGCGCCCAATCCAGCGCCGAATCGCCGCCGCCGCAAATCACCAGGTTCTTGCCATGAAACCGCATCGGATCCTTGACACGGTAAAACAATTGGCTTCCATCGAACTGATCGATATCGTCGACCTTGATCGTGCGTGGCTGGAACGACCCAACGCCGGCTGCAATAAATATCGTTTTCGTAATGAAGCGGGTGCCGGCAGACGTCTCAAGATTGAAGCGTGCGTCCTCGCGCCGTTCGACCAGCGTGACTTCCTGGCCCAGATGAAAAGTCGGACTGAACGGTTCGATTTGCTTCAGCAGATTATCGGTCAGTTCCTGGCCGGTGCAGACCGGGACGGCAGGAATGTCGTAAATCGGCTTGTCGGGATAGAGCTCGACGCATTGACCGCCGACGCTGGGCAAGGAATCGATCACATGCGCTTTAATCTCGAGCAGTCCCAATTCGAATACCTGAAACAGGCCGACCGGTCCCGCGCCGACAATAACGGCATCGGTTTCAATCGGCCCTTTTCCGGCAGCGGACTTCGCGGCATTCGGATTAAGGAGAGATACGTCGGCGTTGGTTTCCATACGACTGTCAAGATCCTGTTTCATTTTTTGGCTTTTCACAAACCGTTCGGCGTCACGGCTTTAGCCGGTACCGACGGCTTTTCTGTCTGGTTAAAGTTGGGCCGTTACCGGCCCGTGCAGGCGGACCGCGATCGTTCGAAGCTGAAATTATCAGCGCTCCAGGTATTGCAGCTTTTCCTGGATGTCTTTCCATTCCTCCGCCTCGGGCAGCGGGCTCTTGGTTTTGGTGATCGACGGCCATTTGCGGGACAATTCGACGTTGAGCTTGATGAATTGCTGCTGATCGGCCGGTACGTCTTCTTCGGCATAAATTGCATTGACCGGACATTCGGCAACGCATACGGCGCAATCGATGCATTCATCCGGGTCGATCGACAAAAAATTGGGACCTTCGCGAAAGCAATCTACCGGGCATACATCTACGCAGTCGGTGTAACGGCAGCGGATGCAGGATTCGGTCACAACGTGGGTCATAACAGTCCTATCTGAAAATATTCAATGCTTTGTCTGGAGCCTGGCGAAGACCAATCGCAATGCGGGCCTGACCAACGCCGGATCAGCTGCTGCAAAGCCTTGTATTTTAAGATAAATAAGGGTTTCCCACAAACCAAGCTTAGATGAATTATGCATAAGCAAATGCACGAAATCGCGCGTCGCCGCGTCATCGGCGGCTACCAGACTGAAATTTTCGGGCGCACCGCGAAAACGTGAAAAGCAAATATTTCGGCGAGACGCAACGACCGTCTGAAGCGTGAAATAAAAGAGTAACGTGATATCGCAATGCGATCGGCATAGCATGATCGCGAAATCAATAGCCTTGCCAAGGTGCGGCAATTTCCATTCCGTGAGCGCGAAGATGGTAGCGTGTGGCCGAAGAACTCAATACTTCGTGCGATGCAGGTGTCCGGAACCCAGGCCGGTTACCGAGTGAGGTGGCGGGCCGCTATTCAGTTGCCAATTGCCAAGTATCAAATGAAACCGCGATAGAATACCCGCAATTTATATAAAGGGGAGATCGAAATTGCGCACGAAACTTGTAGCGGGTCTGCTCGGATTGGTTCCTGTGTTGTCGTACGCGGCCGAGCTGGACGGCGCGGGCTTGTCCGTATGGTGGGGCGTTCCTTTTGCCGGGCTTTTACTGTCGATAGCACTTTGCCCGCTGCTGGTGCCATCGTTCTGGCATCATCACTACGGCAAATTGACGGCCGCATGGTCGATCGCATTTCTTGCTCCTTGTGCGGTCGCGTTTGGGTTTGCCACAGCTGCGGCCGGCGCGGTGCATGCATTTGCCGCCGAATTTATTCCGTTCATTATTCTGATTACTGCACTGTTCGTGGTTGCCGGCGGAATTTGCGTGCGTGGAAACCTGCATGGCACTCCGGCACTCAATACCGGTCTACTTGCAATCGGCACCGTCCTGGCAAGCATCATGGGCACTACCGGCGCATCCATGCTGATGATCCGCCCTTTGATTCGCGCCAACGATAACCGGAAGCATGCGGTGCATATCGTCGTATTTTTTATTTTTCTGGTTGCGAATGCCGGTGGCTCGCTCACACCCCTTGGCGATCCGCCGTTGTTTCTCGGATTCCTGAAAGGTATCGATTTTTTCTGGACCATCCAGAACATTTATCTTGAAACATTGTTCTTATGTACTGCGTTGCTCGCAATATTTTTTATTCTGGATTATTACTATTACCATAAGCGCGAAGAGCTGTTGCCTCCTGCGATGGATCCAACCCCGAATGCGCCGATCCGGTTCGAGGGCAAGGCGAATTTCGTGTTGCTGTTCGCAGTTGTCGGACTGGTGCTGATGAGCGGCCTGTGGAAATCAGGCGTGCAGTTTTCGGTGCTCGGAACGCCGGTCGAATTGCAGAATATCGTCCGTGACATCGGCTTGATCGGCATTGTCTTCCTGTCTCTCAGGATTACGCCGCAATCTGCGCGCAGCGGCAACGAATTCTCGTGGGGGCCGATTCAGGAAGTGGGCAAATTGTTTGCCGGTATCTTCATTACGATCATTCCAGTCATTGCGATGCTGCGCGCGGGCCAGTCCGGCGCGTTCGCCGGCATTGTCAATGCCGTGACCGACAGCAATGGGCAGCCAATCAACGCAATGTATTTCTGGGCGACCGGCGTGCTGTCGTCCTTCCTCGACAATGCGCCGACCTATCTGGTGTTCTTCAATACCGCGGGAGGCGATCCGAATGCATTAATGACGACGTTCGGCGCTACACTGGCAGCAATTTCCTGTGGTGCCGTTTTCATGGGTGCCAACAGTTATATCGGTAATGCGCCGAACTTGATGGTGAAGGCGATTGCCGAAGAACGCGGCATCAAGATGCCGTCCTTTTTTGGATACATGGCGTGGTCGTGCGTCGTGCTGGTTCCGCTTTTCATCGCCATGACATTTATATTTTTCCTGTGAGGAATGCAGAATGAAGCCCAAAATTCTGGTGGCGCGGGCCGTGTTTCCGGATGTAATTTCGCGGCTTGAGCAATATTTCGAGGTTGAATCGAATCAGGACGATCAAGTATTTTCATCCGATGAACTGGTGAAAAGACTGCAAGACAAGGATGGTTTGTTCGCGACCCTGAGTGAGCGTATTTCGGCGCAAGTGATCGAAGCCAGTCCGCGGCTCAAAGCAGTCTGCAACATGGCGGTTGGCTTCAACAATATCGATCTGCCTGCCGCTACGCGGGCCGGAATCATGGTGACCAATACGCCTGACGTACTCAATGAAACCACCGCGGACTTTGCGTGGGCATTGCTGATGGCAACGGCGCGCCGGATCACCGAATCGGAGCATTGGCTTCGCGCAGGCCACTGGAAAAAATGGCGCTACGATGTTTTGCTGGGTGCGGACCTGCACGGGTCGACGCTTGGCATCATCGGGATGGGGCGCATAGGACAGGCGATTGCGCGCCGCTCGTCGGGCTTCAACATGAAGGTGATTTATCACAATCGCACCCGTTTGACTGAAGACCTGGAGCGGGCCGCCAATCACGCGCAATACGCTGGCAGGGACGACCTGTTGCGCACCGCGGATCATGTAATGCTGGCGCTGCCATATTCACCGCAACTGCATCACACCATCGGCGCCGCCCAAATCGCATTGATGAAGCCAAGCGCCACACTGATCAATATTGCACGCGGCGGGATTGTCGACGACGTTGCGTTGATCGCCGCGTTGCGCGAGCACCGTATCGCTTCTGCAGGCTTGGATGTGTTCGAGAACGAGCCGGCTCTCAATCCGGATTTCCTGACCTTGAGCAACGTGGTGCTGACGCCGCATATTGCCAGTGCTTCCGAGCCGACCCGACGCGCGATGGCCAATTGCGCTGCGGACAACCTGATTTCAGCACTCGGTGGCGGCAATCCGCCGAACTTGTTGAATCCGGAACTTGAGCGAAAGACATGACGAGGTGACCGGCATCAGCGTCAGGCAGTCTCACCGGCTATCCCCGGATAACGCAATAGCCGCCGCCCGGAAAATTGCGGATCGGATGGTGGCGGAATACGATATGACTGCCGAATGGGACGGGAATACGCTGCACTTCAAACGCAGCGGCGTGTCCGGAACTTTGGTACTGCACGAAAAGGAGGCGCAACTCGATCTCACGCTCGGGGCTCTGCTAACCCTCTTCGCGGCAAGCATTGAAGAAAAAATCGTGCAGCAAATGAGTAAAGTCTTTGGCGAAAAAGCATAGACGCTCCTTGATCGCATCAGGTGCCGATCGGCAGTCGTGCATAAAAAAGGCTCATGCAATTGCATGAGCCTTTTTTACAAATTAAAAAATCGGCCGGCAATGAATTTTTCCCGGCCTGTTAATCTTTCAATTCATTGATCAGGTCGATGTACTGCTGCATCGCGTCCTGTTTCGACGTGCCCTTGAGGGCATCCCATGCATCCCATTTTGCCCGCCCGACAAAGTCGGTCATCCCGGGCCGATCTCCCTCGGCATCACCGGTTGTGGCTTGCTTGAAAAGTGCATAAATTTTCAGCAAGGTCATGTTGTCAGGCCGTTCGGGAAGATTTTTTGAATCGGCTTGTGCCTGGTCGAACTCGGCTTGAAGTGTCATTGGCGTCTCCGGGATAAGATAGGGGCGAAATGGGGCGCTGAAGTAGCTGCAACGCCAAAACGTGATGAAAAATACCACATAAAGGCCGGCTTAAAAAGCAACTGCCTAGAGTGGATTCTCGGTGCTGCGGCGACGTTCAGGGTTGCGGGCTACTTGTGTATGAGACTCAAACGCCCAAAAGCTCGACTTCAAAAATCAGTGTCGCATTCGGCGGGATAACGCCGCCCGCACCGCGAGCGCCGTAGCCCAGCGCAGAGGGAATAATCAATTTGCGTACGCCGCCGACTTTCATTCCTTGTACACCTTCGTCCCATCCTTTGATGACGTGGCCGGCGCCAAGGGGAAACTGAAACGGATCGTTTCGGTCCTTGCTCGAATCGAATTTATTGCCGGCGCTACCATCAGCGTTTTGCAGCCATCCGGTGTAATGAACCGTGACCTTCGTACCGGCTTTCGCTTCCGCGCCGTCGCCGACATTAATGTCTTCGTATTGCAAGCCCGTGGCTGTCATGACTGTGGTCATATGCTTTCCTTTATTGGTAAAGACGAAAGCTCGTGATTGTAGCAGGTAGCCTGTTCAGCAAGGCATGCCGGAATTGCTTTGCAAGCAGGCAACAAAGCTGACAAATCAATTTCCTATGAGTAAGAAAACGGGTAACCTAGATCATGTGAGCGGCGCGTCCGCGATTAGGCCAGGCTTGCGGAAAAATCGTTTCTTTTCAAGATGGATATATGCCGTGCGAATCAAGCATTCGAAAAAAAATGTTCATGATGCGGTGAATTCGGCGGAGCCCGGCTTCGCATTGGAAAAATTCGACGGCGACCTCAAAAACCTCCTGTCGTTGTCGTCCGACTTTCACTGGGAACTGGACATCCAATTTCGTTTTACCCGATTCGAGCAGACATTCCCCGCAACAACGGACCGGCCGCCGTCGACATTGATAGGGAAATGCCCGTGGGACCTTCCCGACGCAATCCCGAAGTCGCCTGGATGGGAAGAACTTCGCGCCATCTTTTTGCGGCGCGGCGCCTTCCGCGATTTTGAATATTCGTACACGCAAACGGACGGCAGCCGGTGTTTCGTCGGCATGAGCGGCGAGCCTGTATTCGATGGCGATGCAAAGTTCTCCGGCTACCGAGGTACTGCACGTAACAATACGATCCAGGAAACTCGGGATGAAGAGTCCCGCCGGTTTCGTGCCGCCATGGATGTAACCGGTGATTCGATTTACCTGGTTGACCGTGGCACCATGCGTTTCATCGATGTCAATTTAACCGCAAGCAAGGCGACCGGATATTCGCGGCAGGAGTTGCTGCAGATGGGACCGCATGATCTTCTGCTGGACGAACGCGAAACACTGGAGCGCGCCTATGACGACGTGATCGCAAGCGGAAAACGCGGCACCCGTTCGGAAAGCATTGCGCGCAACAAGGATGGAAGCCTTTATGTTTTCGAACTGCAAAGGCGCGCGATCCATTCTGGCAGCAGGACAATTATCGTTAGTATCGCCCGTGAGATCACTGCCCGCAAACGGGCCGAAGAATCTGCACAGCGCCATAGCAGAATGTATGCTGCGCTCAGCGCTACCAACGAGGCGATATTGCACGCCAGGTCCGCCGAAGAGCTGTATCAGCAAGTGTGCGACGCGGCCGTGCATGGAGGCAAGTTCATCACCACTGCGGCTCTTATTCCAGATGCCGATCAAGCCAGTATCAAAGTGTCGGCCGTCGCCGGCGAAAGCCAGCAATTGTTGCGCGATGCACGTATTTCAGTCCTCGCGGACACTCCCCAGGGCCAGGGGTTGGTCGGCACGGCTTTTCGCACACATGAACCTTGTGTGAGCAACGATTTCCTGAACGATCCTAAAACCGAGTATTGGCGCGACGCTGCGCGTCGAGGGGGCGTTGCTGCGGGCGCTGCGCTTCCGATGATGATGCGTGGCAGTGCACAGGGAGTACTGCTTTTCTATTCCGGAGAGACAGGCGCGTTCGACGAAGATATTGTCAAGCTGTTGTCGCGCATGGCGGAAAACGTGTCATTTGCGCTTGAAAATTTCGAGCGTGATATCGAACGGCGCAAAGGAGCGGAGGCACTGCGCCAGAGTGAGGAAAAATACCGCAGCATCCTTGAAAGCATGACCGACGGCTATTTTGAAGTCGATCTGGCCGGAAACTACACCTTCTTCAATGACGCGTTGTGCCGTATTCATGGATATCCGCGCGACGAAATGCATGGGCTGAATTATCGCGCCTATACCGATGAGCCGACTGCGAAACATATCTACGAAATATATAACAATGCATATCGGACCGGAGAACCGGCGCATGTGAACGAATGGCTGCTTCGGCGCAAGGATGGGACTACGTCAATTGTCGAGAACTCGATGCAATTGATGGTGAATGCACATGGACGACCGGTGGGATTCCGGGGCATCACACGCGACGTCACCGCTCGCCGGCAGGCAATGGATGCGTTAAAGGCCAGCGAAGAAAAATATCGTTCGATTCTGGAAAATATCGAAGAAGCCTTTTACGAAGTCGATTTGCAGGGAAATATTACTTTCGTCAATGAGGCGTATTGCCGCATGCTCCGGTATCCGGAGAGCGAGCTGATCGGTATGAATTACCGGCAATACAGCACATGGGACATGGCTGAAAAAACCTCCCGGATATTCAATGAAGTGTATCGAACCGGCGTACCGATAAAAAGCTTCGATTTTGAGATCAAGTGCAAGGATGGCGGCACGGTGGTCGGCGAGGGTTCGGTTCGGCTTATCCAGGATGAGAACGGGAATGCGACGGGTTTCCGCGGCTTGCTGCGCGATGTGACGACCAGGCGGCAAATAGAGCAGGTATTGCGAAACAGCGAAGAGCGGTTCCGGGATCTGACCGATCTTTCTTCCGACTGGTATTGGGAACAGGATGAGAATTTTCGCTTCATTCAGGTGTCGGGAAGCGTCCTGGAAAAAACCGGGATACCGCCCGAAGATTACATCGGGAAGACACTGAAGGACTTGCCCTATCACGATGAAAAATCGGAGCAATGGCTCGATTACGAGCACGCAGTTGCGGCGCACAAGCCGTTCCATAATCTGATCTTGAAACAATTCGATGTCAATGGTTCGGTCCGCTACATCAGCGCCAGCGGGCGGCCGATCATGGACCTTCACGGAAAACTGAAAGGCTATCGTGGAACCGGCACCGATATTACAGAACGAAAAATTCATGAAGAGCGCATCCAGTACCTGGCCACGCATGACGCGCTGACGGCTTTGCCGAATCGCGTCCTGTTCGGTCAGCTATTGAGCTATGCGCTTCATCATGCCCGGCGCTATGAGCGCCAGGTCGCCGTGATGTTTATCGATCTGGATCGATTCAAGGTAATCAATGACACCCTTGGTCATCATGCAGGCGACAAGCTGTTGCAGGAAATTGCGCTGCGGCTGACGCAGGGTTTGCGTACCAGCGACGTGGTAGCGCGGCTTGGCGGCGATGAGTTCGTAGTGTTGCTTCAGGAAATCACGGAGACCGAACAGGTCGCTGCAATCGCGCGCAAGATCATTGCGACTGTTCAGCAACCGATCCTGCTTGAAAATCAGGAGTGCCAGGTAACTGCAAGCGTCGGTATCAGCATGTACCCAACGGACACGATGGACGAGCAGGCGTTAATGAAAAATGCCGATATCGCGATGTATCTCGCCAAGGACGAAGGCAAGAATAATTTTCAGTTTTATTCCAAGAATATTCAAGTACAGTCGGTTGCGCACCTGGCGCTGGAAAGCAGCTTGCGCCATGCGCTGGAACGTAAAGAGCTGTTTTTGCACTATCAGGCCAGGGTCAATCTTCATACCGGAAAAATTACAGGCGCCGAAGCGCTGTTGCGCTGGGAGCATCCGCAATTGGGCCTGATGCCGCCGATGAGTTTCATCTCAATCGCGGAAGAAACAGGATTGATCGTTCCGATCGGAAGGTGGGTGCTCGAAACCGCATGTGCGCAAAACATGGCATGGCAACAGGCCGGCCTGCCGCCGATTTGCATGGCAGTCAACCTGTCACCACGGCAGTTCAATGATGCGAGTCTTTTGCGCGATCTGGATGGAATACTCAATACGCTGGGCATGGATCCAGGGCTGCTTGAGCTGGAGATTACCGAGAGCATGGTAATGGGAAATATCGAGCGCGCCGCAACCCAGCTTTCCGCGATCAAGCAATTGGGAGTCCGGTTTGCACTGGATGATTTCGGCACTGGTTATTCATCGCTTGCCCAGATCAAGCACTTCCCGATCGATACGTTGAAAGTGGATCGGTCCTTCATCCAGCATGTGCCTGAAAATTTCAAGGACAACGCGATGATGGAGGCGATTATTGCCATGGGACGGGCTTTGAACCTGACTGTGGTGGCGGAAGGTGTGGAAACCGTGGAGCAGCAGGCGTTTCTTGCAAATCACAATTGCGACGAAATGCAGGGATACCTGTTCAGCAAACCGATCAGTTCCGAAAAATTTGCCGAACTGCTGTCGAATAACGTCATTTCTCAAAGCGCCCAGGCCGGAAGAAGTACTCGCGCCAGCGACAAGTGACTCCCAAGCATCAGGTGACGCGAGACGGGTCGCTGTGCGGTCGCATTGACGCTGATCGAGCGTGTGTTCAGTCGCAGCGGCTCACCGGGGTTTCGCAATATCGATCAGACCTTCCTGCCGGATAAAATCGATCACCCGCGCGACGCCTTCACCGGTCCGCAGGTTCGTGAATACAAACGGTCTTTCGCCCCGCATTTTTTTTGCGTCGCTCGCCATCACATCGAGATTGGCACCGACATACGGTGCGAGGTCGGTCTTGTTGATGATCAGGAGATCCGAGCGCGTGATGCCGGGGCCGCCCTTGCGGGGAATCTTTTCGCCGCCGGCGACATCGATCACATAGATCGTCAAATCCGACAATTCGGGGCTGAAGGTCGCGGCAAGATTGTCCCCGCCGGATTCAACCAGGATCAGGTCGAGATCCGGAAATTCCGCGCTCATGCGCGCAATCGCCTCCAGGTTGATTGATGCATCCTCGCGTATCGCTGTGTGTGGACAGCCACCGGTTTCCACTCCCATCAGCCGTTCGGCCGGGAGGGCACCGGCACGCAACAGGATTTCCATGTCTTCGCGAGTATAAATATCGTTGGTAATGACCGCCATGTCGTAGCTGTCGCGCATTTCCTTGCACAGCATTTCGCACAATGCGGTCTTGCCCGATCCGACAGGACCGCCGATGCCGACGCGCAGGGGATTGGATTGATTTTTCATCTGATTGATTTCCAAAAAGTTCAAGAGCGATAGAGGCGGCTGTATTGCACTTCATGCTGCATCGACAACAGCGACAGGCCGGGCGACCAGTTGCACAATTCGTCGTCCGCCAGTTCCTGTGCATGCTGCGCGGCCGCTTCCAGCTCCGGCCTCAACGACAGCAGAAGGCGTTGTCCGGACACTTGCCCCAGCGGTATCGATTTGACGCACACCAATACCTGGTTTTCCGCCCACGAAAACACCATTCCGAGCATGGCTGCCTGATGCGGAATCTCCATTGCGACTGCCGCATACGCAAGCGCGGCCGGCATAGGGATCTCGGCGTGATCCTGCAATAGCGCCAGGAGCGCATCGTCCGATATATGCAGGTCCGCTACCAACCTGGCCAACGAGTAGCCCATTTGAACCGTCTCGGCGCGAAACTCCGCGGTATCGCGCGATGCGAGGAAACACTCGGTCCATGCGGTCACCGCGGCACCATCCCGTTCGTCGAACGCGTGCAACAAGCGCCACAGGATCGGTGCGTCAAACCGCGCCACTGCAAGATGCAAGGTGCCGACGATCCAATCGCGGGCAGACCGTTCATCGCTAACCAATCCTTTTTCTATCGCAGTCTCCAGCCCCTGCGAGTAACTGTATGCCCCGATCGGCAACGAAGGGCTGACCAGTTGCAGCAACTGTAGAAGGGCACCGGCGTTCATCGGCCAGTTTGCGTTTCTGTGTCCGAGGGCCGATGGATGCGCTGCCGCGCCGGAATCGGTGCCAATGGGTGGCGATGCTCTTCGCCGTGGCGGTGATGCCCGCCATAGGCGCCGGACTCCGGCTCGAATGGCGCCTGCTCTTCGGTTACCTTCGCGCCCAGGCCTTCGAGCATTTCCTTCAAAACCGTATCCTTGCGGATGCGAAGGAAGCCGGAATCCGGGTCGGCGCCGACCTGTGCTTGCGTATGCCGATTGCCGAGATGGAACGCGCAGCGCAACAGATCGCGCGAAGATGCGCAATCGACGCGGTACGTCGCTTCGTCGGCCGCAATGATTTTCACAACGCGGCCGTCATCGCCCCTGAGCAAATCGCCGTGGCGCAACACTGTGCCGCGCACTGTGAAGACGGCAACTTCCTCGCCGGTTGTCATGCGCGCATGCAGACGGCTTTTCTCGCGCAGCTCGTAAGGGAGGACGAGCTCGCCGTCCGGTGCGTCATTCGATTCGATTTTCGTATTGAGTGTGAGCATCGCTTTATTGTTCCAATTTGTAGATCAACGCAGGATTTGGATCGGGCAGTGGGAAGATCAAAACAAGAAATACCGTTGCGCCATCGGCAGCACTTCGGCAGGCTGGCAGATCAGCAAGTCGCCGTCCGCCCGCACTTCGTAGGTTTCCGGATCGACTTCCATTTTTGGCGTTGCATGATTGTGGATCATGTCGCGCTTGCGCAATTCACGCATGTTTTTTACCGGAACAAGGGTTTTATTCAGACGTAGCGCATCGCCTATGCCCGCGTCGTAAGCCGCTTGCGATACGAAGGTCAGCGAGGTTTTCAACCCACCGCCAAAGGCGCCGAACATCATCCGGTAATGCACCGGCTGCGGTGTTGGAATCGATGCATTCGGATCCCCCATTTGCGCCGCCGCGATCATGCCGCTCTTTAAAATCATCGATGGCTTGGTGCCGAAGAATGCCGGTTTCCATAGCACCAGGTCGGCGATTTTCCCGGCTTCAATCGAACCGACTACATGCGAAATGCCGTGCGTGATCGCCGGGTTGATCGTGTACTTGGCGATATAGCGTTTTGCGCGAAAATTGTCGTTCCTCGAATTTTCCTGCGCGGCAGGACCGGGTTCCACGCTCTCCCGCAGGCTGGAGAGCGGCTGGCGGTGAGGGCTTGGCTGCAGCCAGCCGCGCTGCACTTTCATCTTGTGCGCGGTTTGCCAGGTGCGCGTGATGGTTTCGCCGATACGACCCATTGCCTGCGAATCCGACGACATCATCGAGATCGCGCCAAGATCATGCAGTATATCTTCGGCCGCGATCGTCTCGCGCCGGATACGAGATTCGGCAAAGGCGATGTCTTCGGCGATCGCCGGATCGAGATGGTGGCATACCATCAGCATGTCGAGATGTTCGTCCAGCGTGTTGCGCGTATACGGCCGGGTCGGATTGGTGGAAGAGGGCAGCACGTTGTCCTGTCCGATTGCGGCGATGATGTCCGGCGCATGGCCGCCGCCCGCGCCTTCGGTATGAAATGTGTGGATGGTGCGATCCTTGAACGCAGCCAGCGTATGCTCCAGGAAGCCGCCTTCGTTCAAGGTATCGGTATGGATCGCGACCTGTACATCCATCCGGTCGGCGACCGACAGGCAGTTGTCGATCGCGGCCGGCGTGCTGCCCCAGTCTTCGTGCAGCTTCAGCGCGATTGCGCCGGCGCGGACCTGTTCTTCCAGAGGGGTAGGCAGGCTGACATTGCCCTTGCCGAAAAACCCGAGGTTCATCGGGAAGGCATCGGCCGCCGAGAGCATCGAATGGATATGCCACGGCCCGGGCGTGCAGGTGGTTGCGGCAGTGCCGACCGCCGGGCCGGTGCCGCCGCCGAGCATGGTGGTGACGCCCGACATCAACGCTTCTTCGATCTGCTGCGGACAGATGAAATGAATATGGCAATCGATACCTCCGGGGGTGACGATCATGCCCTCGCCGGCGATGATCTCGGTCGCGCCACCGATCACGATGGTGACATTCGGCTGGATATCAGGGTTGCCGGCCTTGCCGATCGCAGCAATTCTGCCGCTCTTGATGCCGATATCGGCCTTGACAATGCCCCAGTGGTCGAGGATTACCGCATTGGTGATCACGGTATCCATTACATCCCTGTGGTTGCGCTGCGATTGGCCCATGCCGTCGCGGATCACCTTGCCGCCGCCGAATTTCACTTCTTCGCCATAGGTTGCGAAGTCTTTTTCGATTTCGATGAACAATTCGGTATCGGCCAGCCGGATGCGGTCGCCGACGGTAGGACCAAACATTTCCGCGTAGGCCCGGCGTGCAATTCTTGTCATGTCGATTCCCTTTTCAATGCACCCATCACCATGCCGCTGAACCCGTACACATTGCGCTCACCCGCAAGCGCTACCAGTTCCACGGTGCGCTGCTGTCCTGGCTCGAAGCGGACCGCCGTTCCGGCCGCGATATTCAGGCGCATGCCGTACCCGGCCTGCCGGTCGAACTGCAATGCCGGATTGGCTTCATAAAAATGAAAATGGGAGCCGACCTGGATCGGACGGTCGCCGCTGTTCGCGACTTTGATCTGGACAGTCTCGCGTCCGACGTTAAGTTCGATGTCGCCGTCGTCGATCAGCATTTCGCCTGGAGTCATCATGGGCCTTTATGGAATTGGATGGTGCACGGTTACCAGCTTGGTGCCGTCCGGGAACGTCGCTTCGACCTGGATATCCGGGATCATTTCCGGAATGCCGTCCATCACGTCGCCACGGGCAAGAATCGCGGTTCCTTCTGACATCAGTTCCGCCACCGTCTTTCCATCGCGCGCGCCTTCCATGATCGCAGCGCTGATCAATGCGACCGCTTCCGGATAATTGAGCTTTACGCCGCGCGCCTTGCGCCGCTCCGCAAGCAGTGCGGCAGTGAAGATCAGCAGCTTGTCTTTTTCGCGTGGTGTCAAATCCATTCAGCTCTCCTGTGCCACTGTTCAAGTTTTCCGTACTCAGGTTTTCCAGATCCGCGGCGTCATTGCATCGCGATTCAGCAGTTCCGGGCGCAGTCGCTGCCAGACGCAGGTCATCACATGCCTGGCAATTTCGCTTGAATCGCCAAGATAGCGTGCAATCAGCACCGATTTCAGTTGTGTAACGCCAAAACCGCCTGTACCGTCCAACGCACTGCCCGTGTCGTCCCGGATCGCGTTCAGCAGTGCCGCGTTCACCGGCCGGCCCGCGGCGACAAGCGTGGCGCACACGGTTTTCCCAGCCAGTCCGAGCGGACTTTTCATTGCATCGCTTCCGCCCAGAAGCTCGCCCTGTTCAAACCAGAGCAGTCTGCCACCGCGCCGCAGCGACATGCGCTGCGCAATTCGTCCCGAGTTGAACGATTCACCGGATGCGGTCCGGCCGAAACAAAGAATGTCGCATCCGATAAATACCGCATCAGCGGCAAGCGAAATCGACTGCTCCAGCCGCACATCGGCATCGTCGAAGAAAATCGTCTCTTGCGGCAGCCATTCCAGTGTTGCGCTTGCGCCGACTTCAAGCCGAATGCTCTGCTTCGATACCTGTCCGTTTGCCCGATACCATTTCGCGGCGCCGGGCGTTGTGATAAACGCGTGCGCGTCAGCGCCCACGCGCGCCGAAATTGATAACGCGTCGCCGCCGACCACGCCGCCCGGCGGATGCACCACGATCGCATGGCAGACTGCCGGTCCCTCCGGGTACAGCGCCTTTTGGACCCGCAATGGACCGAAATGCTTGCGTTCGATCAGTCGGGTGGTGCCGCCGTCATCGGCGAAGCCAAGCGATAAACGGGCTTCGCAATCTGTTGCTGCCTTTGAATCTTCAAAGTTTGATGCAGGGGCTGGGCCCGGTTCGGCGGCGAGTCTCTTCATGGCGTGATCAGACGGCCAGATGCCGCTTCACATCATCGCCGTTCATTTCATGCTGTGATCCGGACGCGACCACTTCGCCGCGCGACAGGACGATGAATTTATCGGCCAGCGCGTGCGCGAAATCGAAATACTGTTCGCACAACAGGATGCCGATGTCGCCGCGCGCGCGCAGTAACCGGATCACACGCTCGATATCCTTGATGATCGATGGTTGAATGCCTTCGGTCGGTTCGTCCAGAATGATCAGTTTCGGCTCCGCGAGCAGGGCGCGTGCGATCGCCAGCTGCTGCTGCTGTCCGCCGGACAAGTCGCCGCCCCGGCGCCCGAGCATTTCCTTCAGAACGGGAAATAATTCGTAAATTTCACCTTTGATCTTCGACGCTTTCTTGCCCGGCCTGGTCGCCATTCCCATCAGCAGATTTTCTTCAACGGTCAGCCGCGCGAATATTTCACGACCCTGCGGCACATAGGCGATGCCCAGCGATGCCCGCTGGTGCGGTTTCAGTCTGGTGATGTCGCGATGTTCCAATGTCACTTTTCCCTTTGCTGTCGGCAGCACGCCCATCAGGCATTTGAGCAAGGTGGTTTTTCCGACACCGTTTCGACCCAGCAGTGCCATGCACTGACCTTTTTCAACCGACAGCGACACGCCGCGCAGTGTGTGCGATGAACCGTAGTACTGGTCGATTTCATTAACGTTCAACATGTTTTATCCGATCATCGTCCCAGGTACACTTCAATGACGCGCTCATCGTTCTGCACTTTCTGCATCGTGCCTTCCGATAGCACCGATCCTTCATGCAAGACGGTGACTTTGCCGGTCCGCGCTATTTCAGTCACGAACGCCATGTCGTGCTCGACCACGACAATCGAATGCTTGCCGCGCAATTCGTCAAGCAATTCAGCGGTCCGCGCGGTTTCAGCATCCGACATGCCCGCTACCGGTTCATCCAGCAGGAGCAGTTGCGGCTCCTGCATCAGCAGCATGCCGATTTCCAGCCACTGCTTCTGGCCGTGCGACAGCAAGCCCGCGAGCCGATTTTCCGCACCGTTCAGGCGAATCAGTTTCAGGATTTCGTCGATCTTGCCTTTCTGCTCTGACGACAGCCGGAAGAACAAGGTCGGTTGCACCCGCTTGTTCATCTTCATTGCCAGCTCAAGGTTTTCAAAAACCGTATGCTGCTCGAATACGGTGGGGCGCTGGAACTTCCGGCCGATGCCGGCATGGGCGATCTCGTATTCCGCCATGCTGGTCAGGTCGATGGTCTGGCCAAAAAATACCGTGCCGGATGTGGGTCGCGTCTTGCCGGTGATGACATCCATCATCGTGGTTTTCCCGGCGCCGTTGGGGCCGATGATGCAGCGCAATTCGCCGACCGAAATATCCAGGCTCAGTTTGTTGAGTGCCTTGAAACCGTCAAACGACACCGTGATTTCTTCGAGATACAGGATCGCGCCGTGCGTGGTGTCCACGCCGTCGCTTCTGACGCGCCCATACGATGTGCCTTGTTCACTGTGTTCTTCGCTGGCGATGCGACCGCCGGGCTGCAAGACTTCGCTCATGGTGCCTCCCGATTCCGTTGCAGTTTCTTGAACAATCCGACGATTCCCTGTGGCATGAACAGGGTGACCAGGATGAACAGCAATCCCAATGCAAACAGCCACAGATCCGGGAATGCGCCGGTAAACCAGCTCTTGAGTCCGTTCACCGAAAACGCGCCGATGATCGGCCCGATCAGCGAGCCGCGTCCGCCGACTGCGGTCCAGATCACCATTTCAATCGAATTGGCTGCCGACATCTCCGACGGGTTGATGATGCCGACCTGCGGCACGTACAGCGCGCCGGCGATGCCGCACAACACCGCAGACAGGGTCCATACGAACAGCTTGAACCAGAGCGGGTTGTAACCGATGAACATCAGGCGCGATTCCGAATCGCGTACCGCCTGCAGCACGCGTCCGAGCTTGGAAGTGACGATCCAGCGGCACAGGAACAGCGCACCGAGCAGCATTGCCAGCGTGACCAGGTACAGCGCCGCCTTGGTGGCGGGCTCGGTGATCGTGAAACCGAGAATGCGCTTGAAATCGGTGAAGCCGTTGTTGCCGCCGAAGCCGGTATCGTTGCGGAAAAACAGCAGCATGAAGGCGAAGGTCATCGCCTGGGTGATGATCGAAAAATACACGCCCTTGATGCGCGAGCGGAATGCAAAATAACCGAACACGAATGCCAGTGTTCCGGGCACCAGCACCACCAGCGCCATCGCGTACCAGAAATTGTCGGTGAACGACCAGAACCACGGATAAGCCTTCCAGTCCAGGAAGATCATGAAATCCGGCAGGTGGCTTTGGTACACGCCGTCGGTTCCGATCGACCGCATCAGGTACATGCCGTGTGCATAGCCGCCGAGCGCAAAGAACACGCCATGGCCGAGCGACAGGATGCCTGTGTAGCCCCATACCAGGTCGAGCGCCAGCGCCGCCATCGCATAGCACATGAACTTGCCGATCAATGCGACGGTAAAGCTGGAAATATGCAGTGGATGGTCGACAGGAAACGACAGATTGAACACAGGCAGCAATGCCAGTACGATGGCGCAGACCACGATGCCGCTCCATGCCGGGCGCGAGAACAGTGTTGATGGCGTTGGCATCGATTGTTCCTGCGGCATCAGGCTCGGATTCATTTCGATCGGCTTCATTCGACACTCCTTCCTTTCAACGCAAACAAGCCTTGCGGGCGTTTCTGGATGAAAATGATGATGAACATCAGGATCGCGATTTTGGCGAGTACTGCGCCGGAATAGGGTTCCAGGAACTTGTTGATGCCGCCCAGCCCCAGCGCAGCGATGACGGTGCCGGCCAGCTGGCCGACGCCACCGAGCACTACCACCATGAATGAATCGATGATGTAGTTCTGGCCGAGGTCGGGGCCTACGTTGCCGAGCTGGGAAAGTGCGACGCCGCCCAGTCCAGCGATGCCTGAGCCGAGCCCGAAAGTCATCATGTCGACCTTGCCGGTCGATACGCCGGCACAGTCGGCCATGCGCCGATTCTGCGTGACGGCGCGCACGAACAATCCGAGGCGCGTCTTGTTCAGGATCAGCCACACGGCGACGACCACGAAGAAAGCGAAGAATAGGATCACGATGCGGTTGTACGACAGCACCAGCGACCCGAGCACCGTGACGCCGCCCGACATCCATGAAGGGTTGGAAACTTCGACGTTCTGTGCGCCGAATATCGTGCGCACGGTTTGCATCAGGATCAGACTGATACCCCAGGTGGCAAGCAGTGTTTCCAACGGCCGGCCGTACAGCCAGCGGATCACGCTGCGTTCCAGCGCGATGCCGACTGAACCGGCGACGATGAAGGCGGCAGGAAGCGCAACCAGCAAATACGCATCGATCGCGCCGGGAAAATAGTTTCTGAACAACAGCTGGCAGACATAGGTGGTGTATGCGCCGATCATCAGCAATTCGCCATGTGCCATATTGATGATACCCATCAGGCCGAACGTGATCGCAAGGCCCAGCGCCGCCAGCAGCAGTACGCTGCCGAGCGAAATGCCGTAAAAGAGATTGCCGGCAAACTCGGCGCGTGCGATACGCCCATTGAGTGCGCGCAATGTGCTGGCGGCTTCGGCGCGTACGTCTGCATCCGGCTCAACATAATTGCCGTCGGAATTTTTAGCCAGCATTCCCAGGAGCACCGGCTTCAGGCTGGCGTCCGTGGTCTCGGCCAATGCCTTGAGCGCCGCTTTGCGGGCGGCGGCATCCGGCGATTGGAGGTTGACGTTCGCCTCTGCCAGTTTCAGTACCGATCTGATCACGGGATCGGTTTCGTTTGCCAGCGCCTTGCTGATCAATGGCCCCTGTTCGAGCGTGGCACGCTGTTGCAATTCATGCGCTGCGGCTAAACGTATTGCGGGATCTTGCGAAAATAACTGGAATCCGGAAAGTGCCGCGCTGACTGCATTGCGCAAGCGGTTGTTGATCATGATGCCCTCGGCATCGTCGGGGACGGCAACGGTCTTGTCCGATGCCGGATCGAATGCCTGGCCGCCATCGATAATGAATACTTTGCGGTCGGGCGTGATGTACAGCGTCTCGTCTTGTATCGCAGTGATGATCCTGAGCGCGTCGTCATTGGCCAGTGCGGCAATCCGGCCGACGGCTTCGATGCGGCTGTCGGAGTCATCTCCGGCCAGTTGCTGCAACAGCGCCACATCGATCGCAGCATGTGCGGCTATCGATTGAGCACATAACAATCCGATCGCAAGTAATTTGGCAAAGAATCTCATTGTTGAAATCGTTGATTGAAATCGTTCAAGGCGAGCAGGGCGGAATTTCCGAAACATGCAGGCGAAAAAAAGCCGGAGTATGGAAGGAGAAGGTGCCACGCCCCGGCCGGTACTGCGAATTGCGCTTCGTGCTTTCCCGATCATGAAGAACGGAAAAGCAGGTCCATTACATCGCCTGCTTGCCTTCGTTGCCGGCAATGAAAGGACTCCATGGCTGCGCGCGGATCGGGCCCTTGGTTTTCCAGACGACGCTGAACTGGCCGTCAGCCTTGATCTCGCCGATCATTACCGGCTTGTGCAAGTGGTGATTGCTCTTGTCCATCGTCAGTTCGAAACCGGACGGTGCCTTGAAGGTCTGGCCACCCATTGCCGCGATGACTTTGTCGGTATCGGTCGACTTGGCCTTTTCGACAGCCTGCTTCCACATGTGAATGCCGACGTAAGTGGCTTCCATCGGGTCGTTGGTGACGACCGTGCCTGCGTTCGGTAGCTTCTTCGCCGCTGCGTAGGCTTTCCACTTCTTGATGAAGTCGTTGTTGACCGGATTCTTCACGGACTGGAAATAGTTCCATGCCGCCAGATGACCGACCAGCGGTTTCGTGTCGACACCGCGCAGCTCTTCTTCACCGACCGAGAACGCGACGACGGGTACATCAGTCGCTTTCAGGCCAGCATTTCCGAGTTCCTTGTAGAACGGTACGTTGGAGTCGCCGTTAATGGTGGAGATCACTGCGGTCTTGCCGCCCGCGGAAAATTTCTTGATGTTGGCGACGATGGTTTGATAGTCGGAATGACCGAACGGCGTGTACACCTCGTCGATATCCTTGTCAGCCACGCCTTTGGATTTGAGGAACGCACGCAGAATCTTGTTGGTGGTGCGCGGATACACATAGTCGGTGCCGAGCAGCACGAAGCGCTTGGCGCCGCCGCCTTCTTTCGACATCAGGTATTCGGTAGCGGGAATTGCTTGCTGGTTCGGTGCGGCACCGGTGTAGAACACATTTTTTTCCAGCTCTTCGCCTTCATACTGGACCGGGTAGAACAGCAGGCTGTTGAGTTCCTTGAATACCGGCAGGACCGACTTGCGCGATACCGATGTCCAGCAGCCGAATACTACGGCGACCTTGTCCTGCGCAATCAGCTGACGTGCCTTTTCTGCGAACAGCGGCCAGTTCGACGCGGGGTCGACAATCACCGGCTCAAGCTTCCTGCCCATCACGCCGCCTTTGGCATTGATCTCTTCGATCGTCATCAACGCCACATCTTTCAACGAGGTTTCTGAAATCGCCATCGTGCCGGACAGCGAATGAAGAATGCCGACCTTGATGGTATCGGCGGCCATTGCTTGCGGCATCCACGCGGAAGCGACAAGGGTCAAAGCGCCGGCAGCGGTCGCTTTCAAAAGGGTGCGACGGGACATAGTTGCTCCTACGGTTAATGTGGGTCTGGATAACAGTGCGATGGTTCGCGGAAACAGTATTAGCAGAATGCGTGCCACCGCTTGCTGCCTGTTTTTTGTGCATCAAT
>JAKFFO010000141.1:0-21052 GCA_036675035.1 Oxalobacteraceae bacterium | reverse complement strand
GCTTTTTTAGCGTATCTGGAGATGGGCAATGTTAATGCGCGCATTAGTTTAACCGATTGGCTGTACCGCGTTCTTCCGACAAAACGGAGCGCAGGACACGATTGATTTTTTTGAATCGTCACAAGCCAAAGGGACCAGATGCGCGCATTTCCCATGCGAACCTGGCCCCTCTAATTTCCGGAAAAGAACCACCCTGTCAGCCGCCAGATATCGGGAAAATTTCTGCTCGGCTAATTGATCGCCTGCCTGTGCTGCGACGCCATCGGCAGTACGAGATCGCGAGTCAGCGCGAACCCGTGGGCGTCATGCGCCAGATGGTGTTTGCAAGATCATCGGCAACAATGAGCGCGCCGCGTGGATCTACCGTTACTCCGACCGGTCTGCCGCGGGCCTTGCCGTCTTTACCGAGAAAGCCCGTTACGACGTCCACCGCTGGTCCGCCGGGACGGCCGTCGCGAAAAGGAACGAACACCACTTTGTAGCCGACGGGATTGTCGCGGTTCCAGCTGCCGTGCTCGCCGATGAATACGCCTTCGGCGAATTGCGCGCCCATCGCAGGTTCGGAGAAGTCGAGCCCGAGCGCGGCTACGTGCGACCCCAATGCGTAATCAGGCTTGATTGCCGAAGCGACCTTCTTCGGATCCTGCGGCCGTACCCGGTCATCTACATTCTGGCCCCAATAACTGTAGGGCCAGCCATAGAATGCGCCTTCCTGCACGGCCGTCAGATAGTCAGGCACGAGGTTCGGGCCGATCTCGTCGCGTTCGTTCACCACCGCCCACAATTGACCTGATCCCGGTTGAATGGTGAGCGCGGTGGGATTACGCAGACCGGTAGCGTAAGGCCGGTGCGCGCCCGATTCAGCATCCACTTCCCAGATCATCGCACGGTCGATTTCGGCCACCATGCCGCGCTCGGTAATGTTGCTGTTGGAGCCGATGCCAACGTAGAGGAAGCGTCCATCCGGACTCGCGGCCAATGCTTTGGTCCAGTGGTGATTGATCATCGACGGCAGATCCGTAATCTTGACCGGTGGCCCACCGGCCTGAGTCTGGCCCTCACGGTAATCGAAGCGTACCAGCGCATCCTGGTTGGCGACGTAAAGCTTGTTGTCGACGAGTGCGAGTCCGTAGGGTGCATCAAGGTTATCGGCAAAGACGGTCCGTAGTTCATAAATGCCGTCGCCATCGGCATCCCGCAGCAAGGTCAACCTGTTGCCACTCTCGACCGAGGTCGTTCCCTTTGCCTTGATGTATCCGGCGATCAGGTCCTTCGGCTTCATCGGCGACACATTGCCGCCTCTGCCTTCGGCAACAAGGATGTCGCCATTCGGAAGCACCAGGGTCTGGCGCGGAATCTTGAGGTCAGTGGCGATGGCCGAAATTGTGTAGCCCTGGGGCACCGTCGGCCGCTGGTCGCCCCATGGTGCCGGTTCTGCGATGGTCATGGCGGGCAGTAGCCCGCGCTGCGGCTTGGGGAGCGTCGGCTCGGGACCTATTTGGTCCGGGGCCGGGTCGTCGCTACTGCATGCGCTCATCAACGCTAGGAGGACGATGGATGGCAATAGACGTGAACTGGGGCGTGTATTCAGGTATGAGCGTTTCATCTTCCACTCCCTACGCCAAACTTGGCGAAGCCTATCCAGGTTGACGCGCAGGCGAGCAGAACAACAATCACTGAAAGAATAAGGCCCATGGGCATGGCTGCCCAAGCGTCCTTGGCATGGATTAGCGCATTAAAGAAACCTGCAACCCATGTCGCAAGCAGAAGGAGCGCATAAAGAAATGAGTGCCCGCCACGACGATCGGCGCGGACGAGATTGATGATCCCCCAAAGCAACGCAAATCCGCCAAAGACAAGACCGCCGGCGATCAGCCAGGAAGCGAAGTGGCTCCACTCTACCTGGTAACTGGATGAGTATGCGAGGTCGCTCAGCAAGCCTCCTAAAAACAGCGGGATAGTACCAGCAAGCAATGCCCCATGAATCGGGTGCAGCCTTTTTTTGTATACTCGGTCGTCATTGACAATCACCGCGTTTCTCCTCGTTGCAGGTAGGCGAGGCGCTCAAGGCAGGAGTCGTGCCATTCAAGCATTCTTTACCAGGTCTGACTTCATCGTTCCGGCGAGGTTCCTCGCTTCATTCAAGATGAGCATCGGATATCTGCCGGAACGGCCTGCCCCATTCGACGGGGCAAGGCTGATTCAAGCCAATTGCCTCTCGCTCAGCCGCACTGACTGGATACGTTGCCATGTAGATTCGTACCGCCGGCCCGCGGAGAACCTTATTCAGCCATTCATGGCGCATCGAGCACTACCGATTAAAGTTGAAAAAGAGCTTGGGACCGAAAATGGAGTGACTCGACCCTGCCAGAATTTCCGTGTGCGAAGGCCGGTTAGCTTGAACTGCAAGGCATCGAACCCGCGAACTGGAAACCGGGAGATAGCCACTTCAGGCGTTCAGTATGTTCGGTCCCGCAGCTTCGAGATGAGTACCGGCACGCCCAATACTGCGAGCAGAACAAACCCCAGCATTGGAGGCAGCAAACCAAAGCGGTCCACCAGCAAGCCCATGATCACGACCGGAATTGCATTGCCGACATAGCCGGCAATATAAAGCATCGAAATGAAGCGGCTGCGTTTCGCCGCTTCCGCCACCTGGATCACCAGCCCGGCTGCGCCGACAAATGCGGCACCGTTCCCAATGCCGACTGCGATAAAGCACAGCCCGAAAACGATGGGCAGGTTCAGCCACGCAGCCAACGTGCAGCCGGCAAATGCCGCTGTCATCGTAACGACGCCGACGCGTGCCAGAGTGCGGGGACTGCGGCGTGCCGTGACGATCTGGCAGATTCCCGCAGCGCCCTGAAACGCTGCGATGATAAAAGCGATCTCGGCACGGCTTTGAATATTCGCAAGCTGCAGCGCCATCAGCGGGCCCAGAGTCAGCAGAATACCGCCCATTGCCCAGCTCAACATCACGGTCAAAGCCGCCAGTTGGAATGTAATGCGCCGTCTTTCAGGGCTGACGCTCGTCTGCAGGTCTGCTCCAGCTTCATCATCGGCGAGCTTCGACGGAAGTGCGTTCGGCCATGGCATTTTATTGATCGCATATGCGGTGCCTGATGCAAGCAGTCCGATAACAATAAATGGCAACACCGTCGGCCAAAATGAAAATGCAAGTGCCAGGCCGCTTAGCGCCGGCCCGATCGTGGCACCCGCGGTAAACATAACGCTGCCCCACACGACGCCCAGGTTCCGCCGGCCCGGCGCGAACGTATTGACTAATGCTGCGTTGGCCGGGCCGACGATGCTGCCGGTCCCGATACCGGATAACAGCCGCCCCACCAGCAGCCACTCCAGGCTTTGCGCGAATGCAAAAATGACGGTGCCGAGAGTCACCATCGCGAGTGCCGCAATCACCAATCTCTTCGCGGAGCCGGCCAGCTTGGTGAGCCGATCGCTCAGGAAAAGCGGCACCAGCACTCCGCCGGCGTAGATGACGAAAACGGTTGTGAGCGTCGATGCGGAAAATTGAAACTGCTGTTTGTACAGGCTTAGCAGCGGAACCGGCGCGTTGCTGCAAAGCACGGCGGCCAGAATTGCAAGTGCGATAACAAAACGTGCGTTGCGCAAAACATGTCTTGATGGCGATGCCGGATCAACTGCTGATGGGTGGTTCTGGCTTGTCATTTACGTCCGAAGATCGATTCTGTACTTTTTGTTTTACGTTTTTTCTGCGGCTCTTTTCTGCGGCTCTTCGATCAGAATTAAAGGGCCAAGCGCACATTAATGCGTTCATGCAGCGCCATGGCCCGCCGTCCCACGTCCGTCTGTATGAGCACCGCTACGCGCAGGCAATCAGAGTGAGTTCCACTTTACCCTGTCCGCGAACGGAACCTGATTCTGCCTTTTGCCACACTAGAAGCAAAAAAGGCAACCCTCGAATTGTCCGCTCGAGTTGCCTTTGCGCCGCTCGTACCGCAGGCGTATCTTCGCACGCCGTCATTCATTCGCCAACGCCGGCGATACGCGTACACAGTTTCTCCCGGCAGATTTTGCGGCGTAAAGCGCATCATCCGCACGCGCAAGCATTTTCTCTATCGTCTCGTCCGGTTGAAACGATGCGACCCCGATCGATGCGGAAAGGTTGACATTGAGCCCCAGAGCCTTCCAGTTATGGCGTGCGACGTTTTCGCGCATGCGCTCAAGCACAACACCGGCAGCGTCTTCAGCTGTATCTACCAGTACAACAATAAATTCGTCGCCGCCATACCGGGCAACACGATCTGTGGTTCGCACGCTTTCGTGGAGAATGCCTGCGAAGATTTTCAGCACATCGTCTCCCAGGCGATGGCCACAGCTATCATTCACTTGCTTGAAGTGGTCGAGATCAACGAATGCGATCGAAAACGGAAAGGGCTTTCGCTTGACGCTCTGGATCATCGACTGCAGACATTCCATTAATGCGCGCCGATTCATTGCGCCGGTCAGCGTGTCATGCCGTGCCAGCTCTTCGACCGTTTTCAGCGCATTGGCCAACGTCTTGTTTTTCTCATTAACCTTGAGCCTTAAATTGCTGATGACGCCGGCCACATAACTCAAATATCCCAACACTGACACCAGAAATACCCAAAGCAGCACTTTGCTTAATATCGTCGATTGCGGAAAACTGATTTGGTCGCCGACAAAGTACAGCGGCACTGCCAGCGCAACGGCGCCCACCACCCAAATCAAAATGAACTGATCCAGACGCAAGGCGAGCACGCCGCCGAGATACAGCGTAAACAATTGGACAATCAACATGATCCCGATTTCGGGCATCGCTGTGAGGAGCCCTAGCAACATCATCACGCCGAGCAAAATTTGCGGAATCGTCATGCCCGGATCGCGAAAATTCCTGTTCAAGCCGGTTTTGACCAATATGAAGAAAATGGAAATCGGCGTGGCTGCTGCCGCCATGTACACGATGGGAACAATGCCGCCGACCTCGCCGATAAAGAACAAGACAAACAGAATGGCGGAATTCAGCAACTGACTGATGAGATTGAGCCTCATCATTCTTAGCGTCACGCGATTTACCTTCTCGACTTCTTCCTGCGCCAATCGAGCCATATCGTTCGTCCTCACCATCATCGGAACTTCCGGTGGACTTACCAGCTGTACCAAGCGGAAATCTTACCAAGATCCATCATACGATCCAACCTGGAAATAGAAAAGCATGTGGCCGTGGTGTGCTAAACACAGACAATGTGGTTTAACGCATATGGCAACAAGGGAAAACCGGAAATCCTGGCATTGAAAACCAGGTTCCTTAGCTTTGAGGAAGGAAAGCACTGCACGGATTGAACGCCGGCTTGGCCTTCTGTTGCAGGAGAAGCAAAAGGCGAGATCCGCCTCTCATTTACTCAGTTGGGATGCTTGCCGGAAGCTGCGATGGCGATGCATTTGATCCCCGCTCTGCCGGAAGCTACAAATTTGCCGCAAAACCATGCCGGGTTGTACTTCACATTGCCGGCATCCTGTCGAATTTCGGCAGGGCTGGATCAAGATGATCCCAGGCATGACCGCGCACTCGGTATGTCACCGCTTGCGGCCGGTACCGGCCTGGATCGTCGAGGCTCGCGGCGTGCACGGTAAACACATCCGGCATGGCCGCAAACGTCATATATACCGGTGACCCGCAGGTGGGGCAGAAGGCACGCGTCTTCACATTGCCGCTATCGGCAACGATGTCCCAGTGCGTCGCTTCGCCCTTGACTTCCACTGCCTTCCTGCCTGGGAAAGTCATATAGGATCCGTGCCCGGTGCCGCTCTTCCGCTGACAGTCGCGACACTGGCAGTCGTTCATAAATATCGGTTCGGCAGATATTTCATAACGGATCGCGCCGCACGCACATCCGCCGGTGTAAGCCTTGCTCATGTCTACTCTCCTGAAATTAATTGCCAAGTTGTTATTCACCGCGCCAGCCGTGCCGGCCAGCCGCGAAGTGGATCAGGCCCCGCCTCTTTCCATGCGCGGAGCAATGGGCGACGCCTGACACTCACCTGTTGAGCATCTGATGCATTTGGACCGGATCGAAACTTCAGAATCCCTCGGCAAACGCCTTCAGTTTTCCGAGGGCGACCTCCCACTCTCTTCCGATTACTTCGAGCGTGCGCTTCGCTTCCTCTATCTGTGCTGGCTCCAGCTGCCACAGCCGCTCGCGCCCTATTCTCACATCGCGCACCACGCCTGCATCGGCCAGCACCTGAAGATGTTTGGTCACACCCTGCCGGCTGATCTCGGTGCTTGACGTCAGTTGCGCGATTGAAAAGGCGCCGCCTGCACAGAGCACCGCCACCAGTTTCAGACGCGTCGGATCGCCCAATGCCGCGAAGACGTGTGCCAGCGTTTCGCTCGACCTGACGACCGCGTTCAGGCCGTATTTGCCCGAGCCGCTGACCTTGACCGCAGCCTTGGCCGTGGCTTTGCCCGAATTCTTATCCGCTGACATGGCGCGCGATGTTGTTCAGTTGGACGGTCCAGCCGCCACCGTTCATGCGGAACGCTTCGAGACGGCGGTGCGGCGGCACGTTTTCGAAACCGGATTCCACCACTGTCAACAGCGTGCCGTTTCCAGGAGCATCTTTCAGCGTGAAAGTCACCAGCGTTGGCTGCTCCTTCGTATAGTCCACTGCCGGATCGATCGGATACGGATGCCAGCGGTATGAGAACAGGTCCTGCGGCTCGATGCGTTCGACCACTACGTCGAAAGCAATATGCTCGAAGCCGGAAATGGTGATCTTCCCGCGGGAGCGCTGCCCAGGCGCAAAAGTCTGGCCTTTCAGGTTGGCGCCGAACCAGGTGCCGAATGCCTCGGCGTTCGAAAGGGCGCGCCACACGCGCTCCCGCGGTGCGTTGATGACGATGCTGCGTTCGATGCGATCGGTATCTGTGGTGGTACTCATGCTTTGTTCGCTCCTTGGTTTAGTCGATGATGGTCATGGGCGGCTCTTTTATGCAACCGGTTGGTTGCTTATTTGGAGTATAGAGCGACTTGGACCAAATTGCAACCAACCGGTTGCATAAAATTTGAAGCGCAATGGTGCGCAATGACTTGATACGGAGGCAAGAGATGGAAACCGCAAAAATGAAAGTGTTGGTGGCCGGAGCGACCGATGGTTCCGGCCGCGCCACAATGGAAGCGCTGCTGGCACGCGGCCATGATGTCACCGCGTTTGCACGACGGGCCGACCGGCTTGCTGCTCTGTCGTCGCGGATGAAAGTCATCAGCGGCGATGCATCGGCATGGCGTGCGCAAGCTGGTGGTGCAAACCAGCTTCGGCGTCGGCGAGACACGGCAAAAGCTGCCGGTCCTGTACCGGCTGTTTTTCAAGTTGGTGCTGAAGCCGCAGATCGCGGACACCGAGCTGCAGGAGCAGGTGGTCCGTTCCAGCGGGCTGGACTGGGTAATTGCGCAGCCGGTAAATCTGACGGATCGGCCCGACATGGAACAGGCGTTTGCGTTGCCGGAGAGCGAAGTGCGCGGCATGCAGATCTCGCGCAAACGCGTGGGCCGCTTTATGGCGGAGGCGCTGCAGAATGGCAGCCATGTCGGCCGGTCGGTGGCGTTGTCGGCTGGTTGAGCGATCAGGTAACGAAGCGCGAAACTCGCTAATCCGGTTTCAATTTGCCGTTCATTCCCACATCAAGCCCGGCGCTGGGTTCAGCACCCGCCGCGTCACTGACGTGCCGTTCGGTGCGCAGCAACATCGCGCCGAGTATCGCCGCCAACGCTGCGAATGCGGCGCCGACGATGAACGCAAGCTGGTAACCGCCATTCAGCGCGGCCGCCATGCCGGCGCCGGATTCAAGCAGTCGATCGGTGCGAACCGCGGCGAGGCTCGCAAGGACCGCAAGTCCCAGCGCGCCGCCCATCATGAACGAGGTATTGACGATGCCGGAAGCAAGGCCGGATTCCTTCGGTTCGACGCCGCTCATCGCCGCAAGCAGCAGCGGGTTCAGTGCGATGCCGGCGCCCAGACCAAGAAGCAGCATGCCGGGCAACACGTCGACGGCGAAGGTGCCGGCCACCGGTGCTTGTGCAAACAGCGCCAGGCCGCCGGCAGCCAGCAGCAAGCCCGCCGCGAGCGGCAGCTTGATGCCGAAGCGGATGACGACCTTGGCGGACAGACCCAGCGAGAACGCCGCCATGATCAGGTTGGCCGGCAAAAACGCGAGCCCGACCTGCAGCGGACTGTAGCCGAGCACGAGCTGCAGATACAGCGCGGAGATGAAAAACCATGCGAACATGGCGGCCGCCCACAGCACGCCGACAATGTTGGCGACCGACACGTTACGGGAACGAAAGAGGCCGAGCGGCACCAGCGGTTGTTTGACACGCGCTTCGATTGCCAGGAATAGCGCGAGCAGCAGCGCTGCCGCGGCCAGCAAAGCCGTGGTCCGTACGGAAATCCAGCCCGCCTCATTGCCGTTCACGATCGCGTAGACCGCCAGCATCAACGCTGCCGTCACGGTCACCGCGCCGCCGATATCAAGCCGGCCGGGGTTTGCTTGTCGGCGGCTTTTCGGCAGCAGAAAGAAGCACAGCACAAATACCGCAACACCGATCGGCAGATTGACGAGAAAAATCCAGTGCCAGTCGAGCGCATCGGTCAGTACGCCGCCGAGCAATACGCCGATACTGCCGCCGCCGGCGCATACGAACCCGTACACGCCCATTGCCTTGGCCCGATCTCCCGGCTCGGTGAACAGGTTCATGATGAGCGACAGCGCAATTGCCGATACGACAGCCCCGCCCAATCCCTGCGCGACGCGCGCAGCAATGAGCAGTACTTGCGAGTTTGCGAGTCCGCAGGCAAGCGATGCGATGGTGAAGAGGATGATTCCAGACAGGAACAGCTTGCGGTGCCCGTAAAGATCGCCCAGGCGGCCGCCGAGCAGCAGGAAACCGCCGAACGGCAGCATATACGCGTTGACAACCCAGACGAGCGAGGTTTCGGTAAAGTCCAGGTCTTCGCGGATTGACGGCAGCGCGACGTTGACGATCGTTGTATCAAGCACAATCATCAGGACGCCGAAGCAAAGCACGGCCAGTGCCCACCAACGCTTTTGCTGGTCGATATGGTCAGCCATTGTGGTTCTCCTCTTATTCTTATGGTCCGGGATCAGGCGGTCATTTTTAAAGCGCTTCCCAGATTCATCCGCGGCAGAACAAAAGTCAAGCACCGAGCGTGGGCGATGATGACATCTGCCCCGATACCGCGTCGCTATTTCGCTATTTGAAGCGCGATGAGCCTTGTCTTGGTGCGCAACGAAGATCGTGCACGCACACCAAATGGCGCTCTTGGCGGAAGTTCCGCCTGCATGCTTATCGGTCAAGCATGCGAAACCCGGCAAAAGGATTAACGCGGAACTGCAACGGCGTTGCGCTGTTGCATCGGCATTGAAAATAATCGTCAATTTTTTGCAGAGCGCTTTTATCTCTTGCTAGAATGCCAGCCTCTTCGCTGCATTGGCTGCTGCCTCTGAAGAAACCGCCTCGAAAAGAGGTGCGATTTCTATCGTCCAGAAAGCAACCAATGAAAAACCCCGTATCGCCTACCAGGCTATCGAAAGCCCTCGCCTCTCACGGCATTATCGCAACCCGCACCGGCAATATCGTGCACGTGTCTTCGGCAAACAGGAAAGAGGTTGCGGCCGAAATCCTGCTGCCCGATTCGCTTCCGCTTGAAGCCAAAGCCGTTCAGCAGCTTGTCGCGTTCGCCGGCATTAACCATCCGCATGGCGGCCATGTCTGCCGTGCCTGCGCGACGCCGGACTTCCACCCCGGCGTGACGGTTCCGGTGGGCAGTGTGCTGGTCACCAGCCATGATCTTGTGATTCCGCAGGCCGTGGGCACCGACATCAACTGCGGCGTGCGCTTGCATGTACTGGACCTTACTGCAGAACAATTCCTTGCCAGGAAAGCGCAACTGGTCGGCCTGTTGAAAGGCGATCTGCTCGAAGGTGCGCGCAATGTACCGACCACGCCCGCCGCAATGACCGCCTTGTTCGAACACGGACTTGGTGCGTTCTGGGATTCCATGCATGGAACCTCGGACGGGCTGTTCGGACATATCGACTTTAACCAGGTGAAGTCCGAAGCCGGCAAGCTGTTCGCAGCCTCCTCGGTTCGCGGCAACGCCGCTTATGCTCCGCCGGCGCTGCAGGATACGCGGCGTGGATTGTTGCGCGACCCCGGCCTCGCGACGATTGGATCCGGCAATCATTTTTGCGAGATCCAGTACGTGTCTGAAGTGCTCGACCGAAAGCGCGCTTATGAATTGGGCGTGCGCGCCGGCCAGATCGCAGTGATGGTACACACAGGTTCGCGCGATGTCGGATTCTATGTTGGCCGCCGCTGGATGGATCGTGCAAGGGACGAATGGCCGGCCGGCCTCAAGCATCCAGAGTCCGGCCTGTACGGGCTGGTCGGCCCACTTGCCCAGGAATATCTGACAGCGATGCATGCCGCCGCGCATTATGCCGACGCCAACCGAGCGCTGGTGATGGAACTGGTGCGGCGGCGCATCCGGCAAGTCTACGGCGACCAAAGCATGCCGCTGGTATGCGACGTACCGCACAACATTGTGCTGAACGAAGCCGACGGCAATGTACATCGCAAAGGCGCGACGCCGGCTCACCCCGGCCAGCCGCTGCTGATCCCCGGCTCGATGGGCGACGATTCCTACCTGCTCGACGGCCTGGGACACGCACGGTGGGCCAGCTCGGCAAGCCATGGCGCCGGGCGGTCAGTATCGCGCACCGAGATGAAGTGGAAGGCGAAGAATGAAGGCGGCCGCACAGCGGCACGTCAGTTCGAATGCATTACGCTTAAGGAAGAGAGGCGGATCGAGGAAGCGCCAGGCGCCTACAAGCCGATCGGGCCGGTAATCCGGGCGCAAGTCGAGGAAGGTCTGGTCAAGCCGATTGCCCGGTTGTCGCCTGTACTGACGTTCAAGGCATGAGCTCGCGTTTTCGAAAGCCGGAGCGGATATGCATTCGTTTTAAAAGAAAAGCACGGTATACGAGAACCCCGCTACCATGGCGCCATGGTCATTGAACGCGGAACAAGACAATGGCAAAATTCAATACCGGCCTCATCTAAACTGCTCCATCCAGCAAAAGGAAAACCAATGACATCTTCGCGTCCCAGGCTCGCTTATTTTTACAACTTGAAAAAAGGAATCCTGGAAGAGATTCAAGAGAAGGGTCCGGGTGCCGCAGCCGGCGCTTCCAAGGCCTGGTCGGACGGATGGAGCCGCGACGTTACCCTGGCTGCTTACCTGGCAGCCGTGGAAAAAATGATCGAGGCGCTGGCGTCATTGCGGGACTTCGACAAAGAGCCGCTGACCGAAGATGAAGAAAACGATCTGAACCGCATTTGGCAACTGGAAGAAGCTGTTGCAGCGAGTATCGGTCAATATTAAGAGCCTGCTCCGGTAGGCAGCGCCACATCATCGGGTCAAGCCTTGGTTGTTGCCCGCGCCTTCATTTCAAAAACTTTTTACAGCTGTCGATAAAATGAATGCCCGCTTCAAGCGGGCATTCACACGTCTGACGCGCAGATCGGGTCACGCCGATCTGCATCCGGATCTACTGCGTGGCGCAGGTGTAGTTCTCGGCGGTATTGATGTCGCCGCTGCCATCGTATTTCGGCCAGCTCGGATATTCGCACAGAGGACGGGTACGGCCCGGAACGCCGACGGTATCGGCTACCACCTGCGGTGGCGGCTCTATGCCTTTTTCGACCCAGTTTTCAAGCGTGGTCAGCGAATCCCAGGCAGCATTGAAGACGGTGCTGATCGCATGTCCATAACCGGGGATTTCGTAATACCGCATAAAGCGCCGGATATCTTCATCGCCCATCGTATTGCGCAGACGGTTGAAATACTGCTGCGTTGCCTGCGTACTCACCAGCGCATCATGCGTGCCATGCGCCATCAGGATCTTGCCGCCCTTGTGCTTGAAGGTGGAAAGATCGGTCTTGTTCACATCCTGGATGCCGGTCAGCTCGACGATGCGCGACTGCCACGGGCCGGGATTCTGCGGGTCCAGGCTCAATGAATTGAAATTCGGATCGCGTGTCACGAAATACTTGACCCACTCGTCCCAGAACGTGCTGCCGTAAGGTGGCGTCGTTGCGCCCACCGGAGGCATCGGATAGGCCGGTTGCTCGGTGCCGAGCGCCAGCGTAAGAACGGTCGGTTGCAGCGGATGCGTGCCGGGAATGCCGAAGTCGGTGCCCCAGACGTTGAAGCCGGGGTGTCCGGTTTCTCCGCTGGCCAGCGCATAGTTAAGCGTCAGCGGCGTACTCATGACTTTGAACGATGCGATCTGTTCATCCGACAGGCAGTCGTTGCCGGTATCGGTGCCGCCGGCGCAGCGTATCGGGTTGCCGTTCAGCGTGGCGGTAGATGGGTCGAAGATCGCGTTGCATGCAGTCATATTGCTGATCAATCCATCCCGCACGTCGTCCAGCGCATCACAGGCTTCGATCGCCGCGTCGTACAGCACCTTGCGCTTTTCGCGATTCGGATAGGCGCCCGGCTTGGCCAGTTGCCGGGTAATTCTGCCGAATTGCAGATCCAGCGCGGCGGCATTCCAGGCCGGATACAGGACGATCGCACCGTCGAAGTCCTTCGGCCAGTTGCTTACTGCCAGCAACGCTTCGCGCCCGCCGGTCGATCCGCCCGCAAAGTAAGCGATCTTGGCCTTCTTGCCATAGCCGGCCTTGATGATTTCCATTGCGACATCGTGGGTCTTCTTGATTGCATCGCCGGCAAAATTCCGCAGCGCTTCATCGTTCATGCCGAACGAGCCGTCGCGGCTGCCGGCGGCATTGGCCTGGTGGCCCGAGTCGCTGCCGTAGGTCGCATAGCCGCGTGCCAGCGGTACCGGCATGTCGGCGGGACCGGCAGGCACGTTGCCGATCCCGGTCGCGATGGTTCCGTTATATCCGCCACCGCCGAACATCATGGCTTTCAGATTCCAGTCGACCGGAAGGTTGACCTGGAACTTGATTTTCGGTGCATTCGGATCGACCGGATTGATTTCACCGAGCACCTTGCAATACTCTCCGACCGCTGCCGTGCCGGTTCCTGCGGCTGCCACAACCTGGGTACTGGTGACCGTGGCGCCGGTGGTCGGCAGGCCGATCGCATTGGCACGGATGGACATGCCGTTGAGCTCGGCACAGGTCGCTATGCCGTTCTTTTTGCCTGCATTATTCGTGCCTTCGTTCATCTCGATCTGCACCGAGTTCGCCTGCGCCGAAGTCAATGGCGAATCACCACTGCCGCCACCGCATCCTGCAAGGCCGAAGCCTGCCAATACGGTAGCCAGAAATGGCGTGACCAAAGATTGCTTTCGATGAATATTCACGTCTCGCTCCTTTGTATGTATGGATGTATTGTTATCGTGCAGACTTCCCGATTGGAAGGAACCAATCCTGCAGATTCAGCCATCATAGAAATTGAGAAGCGCCGGTCGTTGACAATGGTCAGTACCGCAGATGAAACGGCATACCGTAGTTTTACTATTGAGCCGGAGAAATTAACTCTCGGGCCGGCGGAAATGAGCGAAAGAAGCAAACGACAAAGGTGGTTAACGCAGATATAGCTGGGCCACTCCATTTGCAACCGAGAGAAAGGAACGGAAGCGCGCCCGGCGTTCTACATGCGTCGGTCTCGTTCGTGAAATAAAAACGGACCCGCGCAATGCGGGTCCGTCTCATGTCGGCAATATCAAACCCGGATGCAGCCTGAGTAGCATGCATACGGGACTTTGCTGCCGGTCACGCCATAACGTTCGTCACGAACAGGCAGGCACGACATTGCGCCCTGCAATGGTTCCCGCAGAGTCGACACCAGGCACCGGTGGCCTGCTGTACGCGCAGCCATAGTTGGGATCGGCGACAGTGCTCGGCGTGCCGACGTCGTCGCCGGCGGGCTTCACGTTGTTTTCTACCCAGTTCACCATCGCGTCAAACGCCTCCACCTGTTCCTGGATCGTGAAGTCGCAGTGGCTCGGGGCGCGCACCGCACGCTGCACCAGCAGATCGCCATTGCCTCGTGCTTCGGCGCGCTTGCGATAGATTTGCTGCATGCTGAACGGAACATACATGTCGCCCAGAGTATGGATGCTCACCACCGGGATCTTGAACTCGCCGTTCACCTTCGGCACCCAACGCAATCCATCGGCGCGCAGACGGTTTGCGTCCGGATCGCCGGTCAGGTCCGGAATGGCTGCGTTCAATGCCGCTTCTTCATCGGATACGGCCGGATCATTGTCGAGCTGATAGGTAAATTGACGTGTGTCGACGCTGCTCTTGGTGAGAATGCCATTGACCGTTCCGTCCCTGCCGAAAGTGCCCCATACGACGGATTGCAGGCCGGTATTGGCAAAGCCTTGCGCAAACACCGGGCGCTCGCCGCCGGTCAGGTTCTTCACGATCTGCCGCAGTTTCTCGCCCTGCGCGGTCGGTTGATCGCTGAACCGGGTGAACAGCGTATTGCGCACATCGGCCGCGATTTCTCCGAACTGATCGCTCGGATGATCGGCATAGCCGGCAAGGGTCTGCGCAGACATCTGGTAAGCACCGAAATAATCGAACAATTCGGTATCGCCCATCACGCCGCACATCGGAACCGCGCCGTCATACTTTTGCTTGTTGACGACTGTCTTGTAGGTTTCTTCTTCGATCGCCGCACCGGTAATATGGCCGCCCATCGAGTGCCCGATGATATAGGTCTTGTACGGCGATCTGACGACGCGACCGTTATCCGCTGCGATTTTCTTGAAGTTCAATGCCAGTGCATTGGTGTCTTCGACTCCGGCGCGCACGTCATACCAGTTCTTGCTGTAGCTCGATGCTGCCCAGGCATAGCCTTGCTCGATCAGATGGCGGCGAATCGATGGCGTGCTGACGCGCAGTTGCGGTACCGTGCCGACATAGCCATGCGCGTACATTACCAGCCTGCCATTCCAGTTCTTCGGCACCTCGATGCGATATGCCGCGCCGCCCAGATCGCCGGTCCAGCGATCGGTCTCGACCGTTGTGCCGGCGAGAGCCGCAAAGCTGGGCGATCCGTCGGCCGCGGCTTCATAGTCGGCCGCGGCAGTCGGATCGGGCAGGATGAATGTGCGCGTGTCGTGTTCCCGCGATTCCTCCACCACGTGTTTATTCAGTGCAAAAGTAGCATTTGTGCCGTTCGTGCTTGCGGTAGAAGTGCTGTCGACGCCACCTCCACAGCCGGTGATCCAGATAATGCTGCCTACAGCCAGGCTGCCAGCTCGCCAAGTAGTTTTATTCAATCCATATCTCCGTTGTAGATTGTTAAAGGGCTTATTACCGACCTGCAATTTGCGGTTTGTTCTGCAGTACGGAATGCTGTCTCACATTCCATAAAGACGATGTTAAGAGCGTGCTTCGATATGCAATTGACGACCGTCAAATCAATGCATGAGAGCAGCAATAAATATTTCATGTCGCCGCAGGTCAACTATTGGCGGGTAGATTTCTTTGGATAAACTGTGATGCGCACGGAGAGAAGCGGCACCGGGACTTGCCTTGCGGATTAAGTGAACGCGAACGGTTTTAGCGGAATCGAAAAAGTTTGAATCACCGCATCGCACGAGCAGGTAAAAGCGCTCGGAGCGTGGCGCCGCGACAGGAGTCGGACCGAGCCATGTGTATGGGGATTGATGGTCGGCGGCAGCGGAAAGAAATCTATTGCATCAACGCCGCAAACGGTACCAGCGTATCGACTGACTGTGCTGCATCGGCATTCGCTTTCGTGACGCGAGCGACTTGAGTCAGCGATTTTCCAGTCAGAGCCAAAAGAGTGCGGGTGACGGAAGCATTGTTCTCTGATTTCGATAGCGATTTCTCTTCGTGCAGCAGATACACCACTTCATTGCCGGCATTCAGGATCGGAAAAATTTCGCTGTATTCGCCCTTTGGCAATGGCATCGGACGACGCAGCGTATATGAGGCACGCGAGCCAGGGCGCGCGATGGCGGCGCATGACTTTACCTGCGCCGGGATCAGCGTATAGCTGATGACTTCTTCCCGCGCGGAGCCGCCGATGAATACCGCGATGGTTGCATTCGCGCCGTCACCGGTTCGAACAGCGAATGCTTCATAAAATGGAGGATCGCATTTTGCAAGCCATTGCGGCAGCGCCGGCTCGCTCCTGATGCGCACCTCCTTCAAACCGGCGGCATACTCCAGCAACGGACGCGGCAACGCGTTCGGCAAAGCCTGCGCGCCGGCATCGGCACCGACGCAACAGAGCGCGAACATGGCAATAACGATCTTCATTCTCGGTACGGTTCTTTCGTGCCGTGCGGCGCCAGGCAACCCGGGTCGCGCTGCTTCCGCCGGCTAATGGTGGTGCTTTCTTTCTTTCGCGGGCGATCTTGCGGGTTTTCGTTTTTTCGGGATGAAATCGAAATCGAATACCAGCGATTGCGCGCCGTCGGCCCCAACTGTTGCGGTTTGCATCAATGCCGGCTTGATGGTACCCATGTCCGGATGCCACGCCCTGACTTCGTAGCTTCCCTGTTTCAGCTTGTCCAGGCTGACTGCGCCTGATTCCTCCGTTTTCGCAAAATACGGCGTGTCCAGCACCATCACGTATGCACGCATCCAGCCATGGAACATGCAATAGACAATCACCACGCCCGGCTTGTCGAATACGACCGGCGGCGGCGTTCCTTTATCGTAGACCTTGATCTCGAATTCCTTGGCCTTCGAGAATGACTTCACATGATGTTCGATCTTGTCGTAGTTGGGAAACTTGATCGCAGTGCCGACACGGACAGGTGTCACATATGGCGTGAATTGCAATTGGTCCTGCGCGATCGTCGCCGTTTCGGGCGGATCGGTTTCAGTGATCGGTGCGCCATCGACAGGTGTGGCGTAGACGACAACGTCAGCCATCGTCACGCCGTTCCGGTCCAGCGCCGTCGCGTTGATGCTGCCTGCCGATGCGGCAGTTGCGATGGCGCTCACCAGAATTGCGATCAAGCCGGATGCCAGTGCCGAGCGCGGACGGAAGAATGTGTGTTTGCTGCTCATGGTTGCTCCTTATTTCTGAGCTCTTAGAATTTAAATGATCCGCTTGGATATTGATGCGTTCGACCCTCACTCCAGCTCTGCCCGTCGCAGAGCTGAGGAGTGCCAAAAAACGTCGCATGCACCTTTTGACTCGCCTCTCCCGCGGGCGGGAGAAGGGAGCAAGGCCTAGCACCGACTTGTGGACAATCCTCAGCCCTTGCATGGCACGGCTAGGGTGGCGGGAAAGAGTGTCAATCACCTGCCAAATTCACTGACCTATCGTCCACGCTATTTCGTGACGATCGCACGCTGCATCGGCGCCAGCTTCGCAATCAATTTGTTTTGCGCACGGGACGGGATATTGTTTTTTTCCATTGCGACCTGCAAATCTTCTGCCAGCGCGTTGAACTGCGCAGTGGTGATCGCCATGTCGCGATGCACGCTTTTCATGTCCTTGCCGCTGTATTTGCATGGGCCGCCGCTCAGCTCGCAAAACTGTTCCGTCAGCAGCATGCCCAGCCGTTCGGCGTCAGCGTCCTTGAAAGAATCCTTGATGCGCTCGTCTTCCAGCACGATCGGCAGGAAATCTCCGACGATCCTGGTAATGCCTTCCCTGCCTCCCAGTTCCTGATAAAGCGCATCGCCGGAAGATGTGGTTTGCGCAAAGGATGTCGATCCGGTCAAAAATGCGATGCCGATCACGCAAGCGGCAGCAAAAATGGAAAATGTTTTCATGGGTTCCTCGTATCTGATTGGAGATTAGAAGCCTGCTTGCAGCGACAGGTAAAAGCCGTGCTGGCGCTTCGGATTCAATATCGTGATGTCGCCCAGTGCTACGTAGGCGGCGGCAATTGAAATATTCTTGTTCGGGAAATAGGCGATGAAGGCGTCGTAGTTATCCTTCTCGCGGTCGATCCCGAGGTTGCGCGGCTTCATCCGGTATTCGACCCCGACCGCCAGCTTGCGGTTGACCAGGTAGGCGGCGGATGCCTCTAACATCGGCTGATAGCGGTCGTGCCGATCGCCACCGAAGCCGAGGATGCCCATCTGGTTTGCCTTGGTCGCGCGCAGCGTGCCGTTCAATAGCAGGCTTTGATCAAGCAGGATCTTGGTCGCCGACACGTAATAGTCGATACCGTCGTCATCCCTGGCGCCGAGCTGCCGGACGTTCGTGACGCCGGGAAGACCGCGAATACCGTTGTTGCGCTTGTACATTGCACCAACCGCGATCTGCGGCAGCCAGCGGTCCTGGTCATAGACCGCATCGCCCGCGATTTTGACTTTGACGCCGGCAATGTCTTGTTGAATTCGTACGTTGTCCAGCGCACCGCCAGTACCCTTGAAGTCCTGCCTGGCCAGCGACAGCTCCACCCGGTCGGCGATGCCGACGGCGACACCGTAGGAGTCGAGCGCATAATCCTGGGTCCTGAGCGCCGTGACATGCGCATTGCCGCCGTAACTGTCGCGCGTACCGTAACCGGTAATCAGTGCCCATGGCGTCAGGCCGCCCCCGCCCGCGCCTTCGACCTGGCTGACGCCGCCGGTCGCGAGCAACTTGCCCATGTCGGGCCCGGTCATGCCTTGCGCGATCGCGCCGTGCATCGCCGCCAGCCCTAGAATTCCAATCAATGTCTGTCCAACCGTCGTATTCAATCGCATGTTTTCTCCCCTGTTTGCAAAGTGCGACAAGCCGCTTTTGGCGCTTGTCCAGACTTTTACGAATTGGAAACAGTTTTGGATTCACTTGAATCAAGTTTTTTTCGGGCCGGGGATTTGTCTTTTATTTAACGAGACGATTTGGTCGGGTAACATGCCTGTGCAGGAAAGTGGCGGGCTAGCGGCAAAAAAGCAAGTCCAGTATGCTTGGCAAATGGCAACCGAACCGTTTATACCGCCCGGCAATTTCATGGATCTCCTGCTCGACGCGGTCTGCGTTGTCGATGCAGAGGGGCGCTTTGTATTTGTCAGTGCCGCATGCGAGCGCATTTTCGGCTATACGCCGGAAGAAATGGTCGGCAAAGCAATGATCGACATGGTGGCGCCAGAAGACCGCGCGAGGACTCTGCAAAGGGCTGGCGAGGTCATGGCAGGTCAGATCAAGCCCAATTTTGAAAACCGCTATATACGCAAGGACGGACAACTGGTGCACATCATGTGGTCCGCCCGCTGGTCGGAGACCGATCAGCTGCGAATTGGCGTAGCGCACGACATCACCGAACGCAAACATGTCGAATCGATGCAGGCGGCGCTCTATTCGATTTCCGAAGCCGCGCATGCGGCCGAAGATCTGCTTGCCTTGTTTGCACGCATTCACCGCATCATCGGCACACTGCTGCCGGCCCATAATTTTTCGGTGGCGCTGACCGATGACAGCAATGGCAAATTGGTTTTTCCTTATCGCGTGGACGAGTACGATCAGACTTCGCCGCCGCACCCGGTTACCTGCAATTTGTGCGAGGCGGTCGCCCGCAACGGGCAGCCGCTGCTACTGACTCCCGAATCCCTTGCCGGCCATCCCGATGACGTACGCGCTGCCGTCGATGCGAATACGCGATGCTGGCTGGGCGTACCGCTCAATTCGCGCAAGGGGACCATCGGCGCCCTCGCATTGAAGACCTATGTCGGAGGCCCGTGCTACACGAGCAAGGACAAAGAGCTGCTGCAATTCGTCTCCACCCAGATCGCCACTGCCATCGAGCACAAACAGCTGCACGCCAGGCTGCAATATATGGCCCGGTACGACGGGCTGACCGATCTGCCGAACCGGGGACTGTTGTACGACCACCTGGAAACCGCGCTCGCAAGGGCACGAAGAACCGAAGGGCGAATGGGCCTGCTTTATCTCGACCTGGATAAATTCAAGCAGGTCAACGACACGTTTGGCCATGCCGCAGGCGATCTGCTATTGCGGGAAATAGCGGATCGCCTGAAGCAATGCGTGCGCGAAACCGATACCGTCGCCAGGATCGGCGGCGACGAGTTTGTAGTACTGCTCGAAAGTATTCAATCACCCGCAAGCGCGTCCGATGTGGCTGAAAAAATCCGCACCTGCCTGAGTCAGCCGATCAGCATAGGCGGCCACAGCCTGAGCATAGTGCCGAGCATCGGGATCGCACTCTATCCCGAGCACGGCAATGGATCGAAACAGCTGCTGAAACATGCCGATGACGCGATGTATTCAGCGAAAAAAAACAGTGGCGACGGCTTCAGTGAAGTATGGTCGGTGTAAACGAACGAACGGAATTAAAAGAGCCGGGTCAGGGCCGCAATCTAAAACCTGAACGCCAGCGCTTCTCCATCTTGCGGAACGCGCAAGCGGTTCTCTATACCCGCTTCTGCTGCAGCCCGGCATCGGACGCCAGCGCCGCCATCGATCCGCGATGCACGATGCGCCCGTCATCCATCACCGCGACGCTGTCGCCCAACTGGCGCGCGAAATTGAAGTTCTGCTCGACCAGCAGGATGGTGGTGTCGCCCTGCTTCAATTCGCGGAAAGCTGTGATCATGTTGGCGATGATCGACGGCGCCAGCCCCTTGCTGGGCTCGTCGACCAGCAACAGCTTGCGCGGCTCGACGATGGCGCGGCTGACCGCCAGCATCTGTTTCTGGCCGCCCGACAGCACGCCGGCCGGCAGGGTCCAGAATCGCTTCATGGCGGGGAACAGGCCGAACAGCCAGTCCAACCGCGCCGAATCCAGTGGACCGTCGCGCGCCGCCAGCACGAGATTCTCTTTCACCGTCAGGTCGGCGAAGATCGCCATCGATTCCGGCACGTAGGCGATGCCGAGCCGCGCGATCTCCGGGGTCGACAGCGCAGCGATGTTGCGGCCCTCGAACAGGATCTCGCCGCCCGAGGCGCGCCACAGCCCCATGATGCTGCGCAGAGTCGTCGTCTTGCCCGCCCCGTTGCGGCCCAGCAGCATGGTGAGCTGGCCGCGCGGCACGTC
>JAKFFO010000127.1:0-3796 GCA_036675035.1 Oxalobacteraceae bacterium | reverse complement strand
TCTGGAGAATGCACGCAGCCATGAGAGCCGCTTGCAGTCGCTGATTTCGGCGGCGGACGCGACACTCAAGTCCACCGATCAATCGCCGTGGACCACGTTTATCGCTGCGCTGCTGATCCTGTTACGCGAGGGTGTGGAAGCGCTGCTGATTGTCGTGGCGATGATTGCTTTCCTGAAAAAAGCCGATCGCAGCGACGCGCTGCCGTATGTGCATGCCGGCTGGGCCAGCGCCCTTGGCGCTGGCGTTCTGACCTGGGTAGTTGCCACTTATCTGGTGGATCTGAGCGGCGCCAGCCGGGAAATCACCGAAGGTTTTGCGGCGCTCTTTGCTGCGGTGATGCTGCTTGCGGTCGGCGTCTGGATGCATCAAAAGAGCTTTGCCGGGCGCTGGCAAGCTTATGTGCAGGCAAAGCTGGCGCATGCCTTGAACAAGCGTTCGGCCATGGTGCTGTTCGTGTTGGCGTTTGTCACTGTGTACCGGGAAGTGTTCGAAACCGTCCTGTTCTATGCCGCGCTGTGGACCGAAGACAATGGCAGATACCTGCTGGCAGGGCTGGCGGCCGGCATCGTCATCCTGGTCGTTATCACCGTGATCATGTTGCGTACCTCGGCCCGCCTGCCCATCGGTCGCTTCTTCGCCATCAGCTCTGCGCTGATCGCCGTGCTGGCAATCGTTTTGGCCGGCAAGGGTGTGGCGGCATTGCAGGAAGCGGGCATGCTCGACGTGACGCCGATTGCCTTGCCTCGCATTGATTTGCTTGGCATTTACCCTACCTGGCAGACACTGATTGCACAATGCATCGTGCTGCTCGTGGTGCTGGCTAGTTTCGGATTCAACCTGCATACCGAAAAGAAACTGAAGGCCAGGATGCCAATGGCGAACGAAGGGTAGTGGGTCGTGTGAAAACCTGATTGATCCAATACTGAACAAAGGGCGCCGAAGAACGGCGCCCTTTTTATTTGCTATCAAAAATAGCGCTTACAAATTGCGTGCCTGAAGCTGGCATCGGTGATTGAACGGCATCTGCAGGCACTGTCCGCGTTACCCGCACTCGCACCTGTTCTGCGTGCGACTTGCGAGCAGTTGCAGGAACAATGAGCGGCATGGTGGAAAGGGAAATGCCAAAGCTGCTGAAACAGGGTTTCTTTGTGCGGATAAAGAGCATGCATACCGCAAGTGAATTTCAGACCAGGCTGGTTGCAGTCCTGAATTGCGACTGAATTTGACAATCCGTGTTCGCATGCCGGTGCGGTTTGTGGCAAAAATTCAGGTAAAAATAATTAAATCATTAATTGATAATCATTCTCATTAGCATTATAATTCATGCATATTAAATGTATTAATTAATGGCAACTATATTCATTTCTCATTTTTCTCATTTTTCCGCAAGTCGAATCTGTTTTCATCCATAACAAAGCTGATGTCATGAACACCTTTCAATTAAAGCCAATCCCCTCCAGTACCACGAAACTATTCTCCATCGTTGGCACATCCTGTATTGCGATGGCCTTGTATGGAAGCGCATTCGCCCAGTCGCCGGACAGCCCGGCAAAACGTCCGGCAGATATATCGCAAGCCCAATCCCTGCCAGCCGTGACCGTGACTGCCGGCCGGACCAGCGACTATGCGGCGGCGACCACCAGCACCGCCACCAAGACCGATACGCTGCTGCGCGACGTGCCGCAATCGATCACGGTGGTCACGCAACAGTTGATCAAGGACCAGGGCATGCAAAACATGGCTGACGTGGTCCGCTATGTGCCCGGCATCGGCATGGCGCAGGGCGAGGGAAATCGCGAAACGCCTGTATTTCGCGGCAACAGTTCGACATCCGACTTCTTTATCGATGGCATGCGCGACGACGTGCAATATTTCCGTGACCTGTACAACATCGAACGGGTGGAGGCGCTCAAGGGGCCGAACGGCATGATCTTCGGCCGCGGCGGCTCCGGTGGCGTGATCAACCGGGTCAGCAAGGAAGCCAACTGGGAACCGCTGCGTGAAGTGACACTGCAGGCAGGCTCTTACGAGAACAAGCGGGCGACGATCGACATCAACCAGCCGATCAATGACGCGGTATCGTTCCGCCTGAATGCGATGATCGAGGATTCAAAAAGCTATCGAAATGGCGTGGAACTGGAACGCAAGGGCATCAATCCGGTGTTGACGATCCGGCCGGACAGCCGCACCAAGATCACGCTCGGCGCCGAGTATTTCGAGGATGACCGCGTTGCCGACCGTGGTGTGCCTTCCTTCCAGGGACGACCACTGGTGACTGATGACTCGACTTTTTTCGGCGATCCGGAGCGCAGCCCAACCGGCGCGACCGTCAAGGCATTCAATGCCTTGTTCGAGCGCGAACTTGGCAATGGCGTGACCGTACGTAACCGAACCCGCTATGCCGATTACGACAAGTTTTACCAGAACGTATTTCCTGGCGCAGTCAACGCTGCTGGCACGATGGTCGCGATTTCCGCGTACAACAATGACACGCAGCGGGAAAACCTGTTCAATCAGACCGATCTGATCTTTTCGCTCAATACCGGCGCCATCCAGCATAAGCTGCTTGCCGGATTCGAGATCGGCCGGCAAGAATCCGACAATCTGAGATTGAACGGCGTCTTTCCAGCGGCGGTGAATGTGCCCGTCACCAATCCGGTCTACACCGGCCCGATCTCCTTCGGGCCGGCACCTGCCACCCAGAATACCGGCACGGCCAAGGTCGCCGCTTTCTATCTGCAGGACCAGATCAAGTTTTCGCCGCAATGGGAAGCTGTTCTGGGTGTGCGTTACGACAAGTTCGACATGAATTTCCGCAACCTCGTGGCGAACCAGAGTTTCTCCACCAGCGACAATCTGTTTTCCCCGCGTGCCGGCCTGATCTACAAGCCATTTCAGGCAATTTCACTGTATGCGAACTACAGCATGTCTTATGTTCCAAGGGCTGGCGAGCAGCTTTCTTCACTGTCGTTGAGCAACCAGGCGCTTGACCCTGAAGAATTCAAGAATATTGAAATCGGCGCGAAATGGGATATCCGTCCCGACCTGGCTTTTACCACGGCGGTTTATCAGCTCGATCGCAGCAATGTCGCGATTACCGATCCAGCCAATCCAGCCGCATCGTTGCTGGTCGATGGTCAGCGCACCAAAGGCGTCGAGCTGGAATTGAGTGGGCAAATCACCAGGGCATGGAGCGTCATGGGCGGCTATGCCTATCAAGTCGGTGAAATTACCCGCACACAGTCCGCAACCGCGCTGGCCGGTGCAACGCTGGCGCAGGTGCCGGCACATACATTCTCGCTGTGGAACCGCTACGATTTCACGCCAGCCTGGGGTGCCGGTTTAGGCGTGTCGAGCCGCAGCCACATGTATGCTTCAACTGACAATACGGTGCGCCTGCCGGGCTTTGCGCGCGTCGATGCCGCAATTTTCTATAAAATCGACAAGAATCTGCGTGCGCAATTAAACATTGAAAATCTGCTGGACCGGGATTATTACGCCTCTGCGCATAGCAACAACAATATTACGCCTGGCTCGCCACGCGCATTACGCGTCATGCTGACCGGAAGTTTTTAAAACCGGATCCGGGCGATGCAGCGCAACAGGAGGCATGCCTGCGCTTGCATCGCCAGTCAGCGCATTCAATATGGCCGAGTAAACTGAAAAGGCGCCGTCAAGCGGCTAATGCCGTTCAGTTAAGACTGAACGGCATTTTTATTTAAAGGTTGTAAACGTTCCTTCTTGCTGTTAACCTTCGTCGCGATGTTCGGCGATACTCTTCATTTCTTAGCAAAC
>JAKFFO010000048.1:0-21104 GCA_036675035.1 Oxalobacteraceae bacterium | reverse complement strand
CAGGTCCGCACGAGCAATTCGCGCCTAACCCTGCGCAGTTCACGCCTCGCACGGTGACAGCGTGAGACCACAAATGCACGACAAAGTTAAGCGCCACTTGGGGTCTGCAAAAAGGCGTTTGCCTGCGCCTCCTTTAAGCTCGAAGGCGACGACGAATCCGGCTGGTGATTTGGCAACATATTAGCAATGCCAGGCAATACAATGTGTCAAGAAAATCATTCCCTTGCCGAACATGAAATTACAACCAATAGATCAGGAGCGCACTGTGGTAGACAGCACGATTGCACTGAACGATATAGTGCCTGACTTTTCCGCTGCGATGACAGGTAATCAGACTTTCAAACTGTCTGATTACAAGGGAAAAAATCTTGTGCTTTATTTTTATCCAAAAGATAACACGCCAGGTTGTACCACTGAAGGGCTGCAATTTCGCGACTTGCATCCACAGTTCCGGGAAGCGAACACCGAAGTCTTCGGTATCAGTCGTGACAGCATTGCATCACATGAAAACTTTAAGGCGAAACTGGCAATGCCTTTCGATTTGATATCCGACCCCGATGAAACGCTGTGCGATTTGTTCAATGTGATGAAGACCAAAAATATGTACGGCAGACTGACACGCGGCGTTGAACGCTGCACGTTTATTATTGACGGGTCGGGCAAATTGGTGAAAGAATGGCGTGGAGTGAAAGTGCCCGGGCATGTGAATGAAGTGCTCGAATTTATGAAGGCTAATGTTTAAATTCGCTCAACCCATTGAATCTAAAAAAGAAATCCTCGCAATTGGCCGTTTGTAGAAAAGGAGACCAGCCTTTTCCACAAACGGCCTTTTGCATTCAAGATCGGAGGCTCCCGGTTTTACGACATCGAGTTCGTGCATTTGAAGTCACGCAGTCGAATTTACGACGTTGAGTTTCGCTAACGTGTTGTATGTCTGCATGCCGTTTCCGCGTCGTCTGTAACTTGCAAGAGTAGACCATCACAAACATTTCTAGATCGAGGTCCTGATGCCCCTGCCAAAATTGCCTGCAAAACCCGCTGCATTACTCTCTCCCGCCGACTATCCGAAGGCGGAAAAAGGCAAGCCGGTTAAACCTTCCATCATGCTCGTCGATACTGCACCAAAGACCGCGGAGCCGATGCCACAGGCTCGCGCAAGAACAGTGGAAAAAACTCCCTCCGAAAAGACACGCAGCGTCAAAGCGCCCAAGGCCACCGACACGCACATCAAATCCGCAATCAGCCGTACCGCCGACAAGCTAGGCATGACCAAGCTGTTCGTGCTCGATACAAACGTGTTGATGCATGACCCGACCTCGCTGTTTCGTTTCGAGGAGCACGATGTCTACTTGCCGATGATGACGCTGGAAGAACTGGACGACCACAAAAAAGGCATGTCGGAAGTAGCGCGCAATGCGCGGCAGGTTTCCCGATCGCTTGATGCGCTGGTAGCGGATGTCGAAGATCAATCGATCGACCATGGGATTCCGCTGTCAAAACTGGGAAACAAGGATGCCAGGGGACGCCTGTTTTTCCAGACCAGGTTACAGCACAGCACGCTTCCGGAAGGACTGCCTGCAGGCAAGGCAGACAATCAGATTCTCGGCGTGGTTCGTGCGCTGGAAGAACAATACCCGGGTCGCCCGATTGTGCTGGTGTCGAAAGACATCAACATGCGTATCAAGGCACGCGCGCTCGGCCTGCCTGCCGAAGAATATTTCAACGATCACGTACTGGAAGATACCGACCTGCTGTATTCCGGAATCATGCAACTGCCGGACGATTTCTGGAACAAGCATGGAAAGGGAATGGAATCGTGGCAGGAAAACAAGCATGGCACCGGATACACCTATTATCGGGTAAGCGGGCCGCTGGTGCCGTCGTTACTGGTCAATCAATTTGTCTTCATGGAACCAAAGAATGGCGAACCCGCGTTCTATGGTCATGTGACGCAAATCAATGGCAAGACCGCCGTCATACAAACCTTGCGCGACTATAGTCATGCGAAGAACAGTGTATGGGGGATTACGGCACGCAACCGTGAACAGAATTTCGCATTGAATCTCCTGATGAATCCGGAATGCGATTTCGTCACATTGCTTGGCCAGGCCGGCACCGGAAAAACGCTGCTGGCGCTGGCAGCTGGCTTGGCCCAGGTACTGGAAACCAAAACCTACAACGAAATCATCGTCACCCGCGTGACAGTCCCGGTCGGTGAGGATATCGGCTTTTTGCCCGGCACCGAAGAGGAAAAAATGTCGCCGTGGATGGGCGCATTCGACGACAACCTCGAAGTATTGAACAAATCCGACTCCGATGCAGGCGAATGGGGTCGTGCGGCGACCCAAGACCTGATTCGTTCGCGCATCAAGATCAAATCGCTGAACTTCATGCGTGGCCGTACTTTCGTCAATAAATTCCTGATCGTTGACGAAGCACAGAATCTGACGCCAAAACAAATCAAGACGCTAGTAACACGAGCCGGACCTGGAACCAAGATCATCTGCCTCGGAAATATCGCGCAGATCGACACACCGTATCTGACCGAAGGCTCCAGCGGGCTCACTTACGTGGTCGATCGTTTCAAGGGATGGTCGCACAGCGGGCATGTGACGCTGGCGCGAGGTGAACGATCGCGGCTGGCCGATCATGCGAGCGAAGTGCTATAGCGCCGCAATCCCTGTCTGCCAAAAAGGCCTGCCGATAAAGCAGGCTTTTTTGTTTAGAACAGTTGTGTGCCGATCCACCAGAAAATTGCAGCGACGAATGCCGATGCGGGGATTGTGAAAATCCATGCCCAGACGATATTGCCGGCGACGCCCCAGCGCACCGCGGTCATTTTCTGGGACGCGCCAACCCCGACGATAGCGCCGGTAATCGTATGCGTGGTCGACACGGGAACTCCGAGAGCGGTCGCGATGAACAGCGTCATTGCACCGCCGGTTTCGGCACAAAATCCGCCGACAGGTTTCAATTTTGTAATTTTTTGCCCCATCGTTTTGACGATGCGCCAGCCGCCGAACAAAGTCCCGAGACTGATTGCTGCATAACAGCTGATTATCACCCACATCGGCAGCGGGTCGCTTGCCGTTGAAACGCCGGCGAAAATCAAGAGCATCCAGATAATGCCCATGGTTTTCTGCGCGTCATTTCCTCCATGTCCGAGGCTGTACATGGACGCGGACACCAGTTGCATGCGGCGAAACCACTTATCGACTTTTCTTGGCGTAGTACGAACAAATATCCACGATACCAACAGCATTATTATCGAGCCGAAGATAAATCCCATTAATGGAGACAACAAAATGAAGCTAAGGGTTTTTATCAAGCCGGATGCAATCAGTGAACCTGTACCTGCTTTTGCCACCGCCGCACCGATCAAACCACCGATCAGTGCGTGGGATGACGACGAAGGGATGCCGTAATACCAGGTCAGAAGGTTCCAGAAAATTGCGCCGACCAGCGCGCCGAATACAACGTAATGGTCGACAATCATCGGATCGATTGTGCCTTTGCCTACGGTGGTTGCAACCTTGAGCTGAAATACGAAGATCGCGACGAAGTTGAAGGTTGCCGCCATGGCGACGGCGGTTTGCGGCTTCAATACGCCGGTTGACACGACCGTTGCAATCGCGTTTGCAGCATCATGAAACCCATTCATGAAATCAAATATCAGCGCGAGTGCTATCAGAAAGGCGAGGACGTAGATACTGATCTGGAGTGTATTCATGATTATTCTTGTTGACGATCAATTCGTTTTTCTGGAAAAGCCCCAAGTATTCTGGCGCCATCCACATGTAGCCGTTCGCAGTTCCACTGCATCGGCGCCAGTTCGGCAAACTGTCGAACTAGATTTCGACAGACTCGATGTCAGGCGTTTTCGACAATAATGCCTTCGATGATGTTGGCGACATCCTCGCAACGATCAGTGACGGTTTCGAGAATTTCGTAAATAGCCTTGAGTTTGATGAGATTGCGCACATCCGGCTCATCGCGAAACAGTTTCGACATTGCGGCACGCATGACATGGTCGGCATCGGATTCCAGACGATCGATCTCTTCGCAGATCGCCAGAATTTCGCGCGAATTGTCCATGTTGTGCAAAAGTTCCACCGCTGCCTTGACCTTCTCTGTACTTGCCAGGCAAAGCTCGGCCAGGCGCTTGGCTTCCGGTGTAATCGCCTTGATATCGTAGAGCGAGATGGTCTGTGCCGCATCCTCCAGCAAATCGAGAATATCGTCCATACGCGTAATCAAGTGATGTATATCATCGCGGTCGAGTGGCGTAATAAAGGTTTTATGCAGCATCTCGATCGTGTTATGCGTCAGCTTGTCTGCCTGTTTTTCGATGCTTTCGATCGCATGCACGCGTATCTCCAGATCATCAAAATTAGTCATCAGCGAAACCATTTCCTTTGCGCCTTTGACACATAATTCGGCATGCTGGTTAAACAATTCGAAAAATTTGCCCTCACTAGGCATCAGTCGTCCAAACATGATTTCACTCTCTTCAGATGTAAACGTTCAACTAAAAAATGGATACGCCAGTCCGGCTGATGTAAGCCACAAAATCGCTTGCGATAAACCATTACCTTGATCAGTCACCGCCGTAAAGCGCCGCACTGCCGGTGTAGTTGTCAAATTTGGTGTACTGCCCGAGGAAGGTCAGCCGAACACTTCCGATCGGACCGTTTCGCTGCTTGCCGACAATGATTTCCGCCGTGCCTTTGTCGGGAGAATCGGGGTTATAAACTTCATCGCGATAGATGAACAGAATCACATCGGCGTCCTGTTCGATCGCGCCGGATTCACGAAGATCGGACATGACCGGACGTTTGTTCGGGCGCTGTTCAAGCGAGCGATTCAACTGCGACAACGCAATTACCGGACAATTCAGTTCCTTTGCCAATCCTTTCAGGCTGCGCGAAATCTCGGAAATTTCGGTGGCACGATTTTCACCGGAAGAATTGGCCGACATCAGTTGCAAATAGTCGATAATGATCAAGCCGAGTTTGCCGCACTGGCGCGAAAGTCGTCGCGAACGTGCGCGCAATTCAATCGAATTGAGTGCGGGCGTTTCGTCGATATAAAGCTGTGCATCGTTCATTTTTTGAATCGCATGCGTCAAGCGGGGCCAGTCCTCGTCTGCGAGACGTCCGGTACGCAGCCGATGCTGATCGAGTCGTCCGACCGATCCCAGCATACGCATTGCGAGTTGCGTGCCGCCCATTTCCATCGAAAAAACGGCAACCGGCAATCCGCTTTCGATCGCCACGTTTTCACCGATATTGATTGAAAACGCGGTCTTGCCCATCGATGGACGGCCGGCCACGATAATCAGGTCGCCGGGCTGCAGCCCGGAGGTCATGCGGTCCAGGTCGGCAAAACCGGTTGGAACACCGGTAATGTCGTTTTGATTGTCGCGATTATAGAGTTCGTCGATTCGCTCGACGACTTGGGTAAGCAGTGGCTGAATTTCCTGGAATCCCTGCGCGCCGCGCGCGCCTTCTTCGGCGATTGCAAAGATTTTCGACTCGGCCTCATCCAGCATCTGCTTGACTTCCTTGCCTTGCGGATTGAAGGCCTGGCCGGAAATCTCATCCGATACGGTGATCAGTTTGCGAAGAACACCGCGGTCGCGCACGATCTCTGCATAGCGCCGGATATTTGCTGCCGACGGCGTATTTTGCGCCAGCGCGTTCAGATACGACAAGCCGCCAACTTCTTCGGCCTTGCCTGTGCTGCTGAGCGCTTCGAAGACGGTGATGACGTCCGCCGGTTTGGAATTATTGATCAGCTTGACGATATGCTGAAAAATTATGCGGTGATCGTATCGATAGAAATCGTCCTGATGTACGAAGTCTGCGATCCGGTCCCAGGCCGCATTATCGAGTAACAAGCCACCCAATACGGATTGCTCCGCTTCGATTGAATGCGGCGGAACGCGAAGAGAATCAAGTTGCGGATCAGCACGATTATTCATGCGCAAATTATACCCGCTAAGCTTTCCGAATCCGGACAGAGAGGCGTAAAAAAAGCCGGGAGAACCCGGCTTTTTCATGTTGCAGATGCGTGCGTTATGCGTTGGCTACGCATGTTCACCGAGCACCGAAACTGTGATTTCAATTACTACGTCAGTATGTAATGCGACTGACACAGCATGATCACCAACGATCTTCAATGGCCCCTGCGGCATACGGATCTGCAACTTCTCGACAGGAAAGCCCTGTTTGGTGAGAGCTTCCGCAATATCGTAATTGGTCACGGAACCAAACAGACGTCCATCGACACCTGCCTTCTGCGAAATCTGAACAGTCAGTCCATTCAATTTTTCACCTTGTGCTTGTGCAGCAGCCAGCTTCTGCGCAGCGGCCTTTTCAAGCTCGGCACGTTTGGTTTCGAACTCGGCGACTGCATTGGCCGTCGCGCGACGAGCCAGGCGCTGAGGAATCAGGAAGTTGCGGGCATAACCATCCTTGACGCGAACCACTTCACCAAGGTTACCGAGATTGACGACTTTTTCCAACAGAATGACTTGCATGTTTTTCTCCTATTCAGTCGTCAATTACGCGGTGTGCAAATCAGTGTATGGCAACAGCGCAAGGAAACGTGCGCGCTTGATTGCCGTATCCACCTGGCGTTGGTAATGTGCCTTGGTTCCGGTCAGGCGAGCCGGCATGATCTTGCCGTTTTCCTGAACAAAATCCTTGAGCGTATCAACGTCCTTGTAATCAACCTGTTCAACGCCTGCTGCCGTAAATCGGCAGAATTTTTTACGCTTGAACAAAGGGTTCTGCTGTTTGCGCTTCTCTTTAAGCTTTAACTTGTTTTTATCGAATTTTTTACCGAATGCCATTTTTGGCTCCTGTACTAAGAATTGTTTATCTCGAAATCAGTAATGTGAAATACCAGGCTTTTGCTATTACGGTTCTTGCGCATCAAAAATCCGGTGAACTTGAAGGTCTGCCCTAGCTCGGCCTGGTTGAATCGTCCGGAAATTTCACCTGCGGCAATCGCGGAAATTTCCAACTCGACCGACCTTTCGACTCCTGCTTCAATTTGTTGCGAACTGTGCTGCAACTTCGCGGACACAATCGGAATCCCTGCCGGCGTGTAGCGTAAAATTTCGCGCTCGGCAATCTTCGCAATGCATTGAAACTGGTTCACGCTCCCGGTTTATCGTTAATACGCGCAATCACATGCGTTCAAGCAGCAGGCGCCTCGGTACGGTGGCTCTTGGCAGCATCTTCTTTCTGCACGGCCTTCATCATCGGCGACGGAGTGGTTTCCGCTTTTTTCATCTTGACGGTGAGGTGACGCAGAACCGCATCGTTGAATTTGAAGCCGGTTTCGATTTCGGCGAGCGTTTCGCTGTCGCACTCGATATTCAGGCAAACATAATGCGCCTTGGCGAGCTTCTGAATCATGTAAGCCATCTGACGACGACCCCAGTCTTCAACTCGGTGCACTTTTCCGCCGCGAGTTGTGACGATCCCTTTGTAGCGCTCGATCATTGCAGGCACTTGCTCGCTTTGATCCGGATGAACAATAAATACGATTTCATAATGACGCATGTAATCTCCTTTTGGACAGATTGAAAAATCGCCCACCCCGGCGTCAAGACGAGTGTGGGAAGAGGAAAACCCGAAATCATACCTGAAAATGCGAAAAATCCCAACGCTTTCAATCGCTTAACTTTGCGCACCTCGCAAATAAGTCGGCAATTTCACCAAATTGCACTTGCTTTCACAAATATACTGTATAAAAATACACGCTGTTCGCATACACAGCTGATTAATTTATTTCAATTCGAAATGGCAGGCTTCCGATGATTAAACTTACCGCTCGTCAAGAGCAAATCCTGAACCTTATCAGGGACGCAATCGAGAATACCGGCTTTCCTCCGACGCGCGCGGAAATCGCCGCGGAGCTTGGCTTCCGTTCTGCCAACGCGGCCGAAGAACATCTGCAAGCACTTGCCCGGAAAGGCGCGATCGAAATTTCACCTGGCACGTCCAGGGGCATCCGCCTGCGCGACATGCATTCCGAAAAAGGAGGAATGCGATTCGGCGGCAAGCAGATGGCACTCCCCCACCCTTCGCTAATGCAGTTGAGCCTGCCGTTGATCGGTCGGGTCGCGGCCGGTTCACCAATCCTGGCACAGGAGCACATCGAAGCGACCTATAGCGTCGATCCGTCCCTGTTCACGGCCAAACCGGACTATTTGCTGAAAGTACGTGGCATGTCGATGCGGGATGCCGGAATTCTGGATGGGGATTTGATCGCAGTGAAGAAATCCGACCATGCGAAAAATGGTCAGATCATTGTCGCGCGCCTCGGTGATGAGGTGACGGTAAAACGCTACCGGAAATCAGGCTCTGGAATCGAGCTGCTGCCGGAAAATCCCGACTTCACTCCGATCCGCGTCGACGACGGGCGCGAAGATTTTGCGCTTGAAGGACTGGCCGTTGGCTTGCTTCGAGCCTGGGGCTGATATGACATTGCCGGGCCGGCGATGATGCGCCAGGTCCGACCTAATCATATGGGCAGTACCAGGTATTGGCTCCTCCAAGCTGGTGCCTTCTCCAAATGCCAGCCCAGCTTGCTGCAGCACGACTCGGCGTCGACCGCGGCCACGCCCAGAGCCTTTACCGCTCGCGTGAATTTGCTTCAGCTTTCATCGCGACGACGCTTATTCTTTTTCTGCAAAATCTGGCTTGCTATGCCTCTCAGAATATTCACCTCTTCCGTTTCCAGCTGTGTGCGGGCAAACAAGCGCTTTAGGCGCGGCATCAGCTTTTTTGGATTATCGGGATCAAGAAATTCAATTGCTGTCAGCGCTTGCTCCAAGTGCGTGTACATGCCGTCGATTTGCGCCATATCTGCCAATGTGCCCTGAAAGCCGACGCCCACTTCCGCCGACGTGTCATCAACAGCTGCAGCTCTCGCCTCATAGGCCAACACTTGCACCGCTTGCGCCAGATTGAGCGACGAATAGTCCGGATTGGCCGGAATATTAATCAGCAAGTTGCATTTTTCGACTATTTCATTCGGCAAGCCAAAGCGCTCGTTGCCGAATATCAGCGCCGCAGCCAATTCATCATCTCCAACTAGCCGGACAGCAACCATCCGCGGAGTGACAATGGGCGGCGAAAATTCGCGCAACCTGGCGCTTACCGCAGCGGTGAAATTGCAATTTTCGCATGCCTCGCCGATCGAACCGACGATTCTGGCCGCACTCAATACATCCTGTGCACCACTGGCAAATGCAATCGCTTCTTCATGCATTGCGGCATCCGGAACCCGTGGATTTACCAGCACCAGTTCCGAAAACCCCATCGTTTTCATTGCCCGCGCAGCTGCGCCGATATTACCCGGACGACTGGTTTCGACCAGGACGAAGCGCAAGCGAGTGAAAAGAGAAGCACTGGTTTTTTGCGGCATCATTTAAAATAGCGGCATTGCGCGGTAAAAATCGAAATAGCGTTAACTGAGATTTACCGCATCGCTCATTAATTCATTCAATGCGGCACCATGCCCGGCGGGCATCGGACCGTCATTTTAACGGAACCTTTATGCATCCCATGATCAATACGGCGGTCAAGGCCGCACGGCGCGCCGCTGCCATCATCAATCGCGCATCTTTCGATATAGACCGGCTTCAGGTTACCGAAAAAAAACACAACGATTTCGTCACCGAAGTCGATCAAGCGGCAGAGCAGGCGATCATCGACGTCCTTACCAATGCCTATCCTGACCATGCGATCCTTGCAGAAGAATCCGGTGCATCCGCAAACTTGCACGACCAGAACGAGAACGTGTGGATCATCGATCCCCTGGACGGCACGACCAATTTCATTCATGGCTTTCCTCAGTACTGCGTTTCAATCGCGCTGCAGCAGCGTGGCCAGATCACACAGGCGGTGGTTTATGATCCGACCCGGAACGACCTGTTTACCGCTACCAAAGGCGCCGGTGCCTATCTGAATGAAAAGCGCATCCGCGTGACCAGGCGTGACAAGATTGCCGATGCACTGATCGGTACCGGCTTTCCGTATACCGACCTGTCCGGACTGGACGAATATCTCAAGATGTTCCGAATCATGACCGAGAAATCGGCGGGACTGCGGCGACCGGGAGCAGCAGCACTCGACCTTGCTTATGTGGCAGCAGGCCGCCTGGACGGCTTTTTCGAAAAAAACCTGAAACCATGGGACATCGCGGCAGGTTCGCTTCTGATCACGGAAGCCGGCGGCATCGTCGGTACGTTTGCGGGCGAATCGGATTATATGTACAAGGGCAATGTCATCGCGTGAACACCAAAAGTATTCGCTCACATGGTGACCCTGCTCGCACCTTTTTCAAAGTAACATTGCGGCGCTTCAGCCGCTTCCGCATCAGCTAGTCCCAATAGCCGGCAGTCAGGCGACGGATTGCCCAATCAAAATCTGATGCGGCTGTTATACTGCGTGCACGCGGCACATTTGCAGTCACTCTGCCGCTGTCTATTCCGACCCCCTGCATCCCTCGTATAAGCAACGAGCAGGACAGGTTTCAACTCATTTGCCCGTGACTGGCCCCTTCAATGGCGACAGGCAAATATCCTCTTTTGGCTGTTATGACCTTTAAAGAACTCGGCTTGTCCGAAGCAATTGTACGTGCCGTCACCGAGCACGGTTACACCACTCCCACACCGATTCAAGCGCAGGCAATTCCGGCCGTATTGGCAGGCGGCGATCTGCTTGCCGGAGCGCAGACCGGAACCGGCAAGACCGCCGGATTTACCTTGCCAATCCTGCATCGGCTCTCGACCAGTGCAAAACCTGTATCTGCCGTGGCTGCACAAACCCCGATCCGCACGCTAATCCTGACGCCGACACGCGAATTGGCCGCTCAGGTCGAAGAAAGCGTGCGTACCTACGGCAAATATCTGAAACTGACTTCGACCGTGATCTTCGGCGGCGTTGGTATCAACCCGCAAATCAAGTTGTTGAAGCATGGGGTGGATATTCTGGTCGCTACGCCGGGCCGCCTGCTCGATCACATGCAGCAGGGCACGATCAACTTGAATCATGTTGAGATACTGGTGCTGGATGAAGCGGACCGCATGCTTGACATGGGATTCATCAAGGATATCCGGCGCATTCTCGCAGTGTTACCGAAAAAGCGGCAGAACCTGTTGTTCTCGGCGACGTTCTCCGATGAGATCAAGGCCCTCGCCGATGGATTGCTGAATGCACCGGCCATGATTGAAGTCGCCCGTCGCAATTCGACCGTCGAAATCATTGCGCAGAAAATTCATCCGGTCGACCGCGACCGAAAGCATCCGTTGCTGGCACACCTGATCAAGACAAATAACTGGTCGCAAGTGCTGGTGTTCACCCGCACCAAGCATGGCGCCAACAAACTGGTCGAACAATTGGCCAAGGACGATATCAATGGCCTGGCCATCCATGGCAACAAGAGCCAGTCCGCACGCACGCGGGCGCTGGCCGAGTTCAAGGATGGCAGCCTGCAGGTGCTGGTCGCGACCGATATCGCCGCACGCGGTATCGATATCGATCAGCTGCCGCATGTCGTGAATTATGACCTGCCGAACATCCCCGAAGATTACGTGCACAGGATCGGGCGCACCGGACGCGCCGGCGCAACCGGCGAAGCCGTGTCCCTGGTATGCGTGGACGAGCACGGCATGCTCAAGGATATCGAGAGATTGATCAAGCGCACACTGGCGCAGGAAGTCATTGCCGGCTTCGAACCGGATCCCAATGCACGCGCTCAACCGGTGCAGCTGCGCAGCGGAAATGGCGGGCGTGGCGGCCGACCTCAGGGGCAAGGCAGATCAGGCGCCGCTAAGTCCGCGGCTGCGCCCGGCGCAAAGCCGCAAGGTTTTGCAAAGTCGCACGGCGGCGGTAACGCCAAACCATCCGGCTTGCACCGCTCCGGCGGCAGAGGGCGATAACGGGATCTGCCAAGCGAATGTTCCGTTCTGCCTGAAAACAGGCTAGACAGGGTTAATTTCGCACGTCTTACCCTGAGCCTCGAATCAACACTTTGCTATCATCGTGCTATGAGCCGACCGCCCCGGTCGGCTCTCGATATCTGGTCCCAATGGAAAAATTCGAATGGCCTTGAAACCTGCCATCAATCCGGGCAACGGCGAGCCTTTGAACACGATCGGCGAACAACCCGAAAAGCACACACCAATGATGCAGCAGTACTTGCGCATCAAAGCCGACTATCCGGACACATTGCTGCTTTACCGGATGGGCGATTTTTACGAGGTGTTTTTCGACGATGCAGAAAAAGCGGCGCGCCTGCTGGGGATTACGCTAACCCAGCGCGGCACTTCCAATGGTGCGCCGATCAAGATGGCTGGCGTGCCGTTTCATTCGGTCGACCAGTATCTTGCCAAACTGGTCAAACTGGGTGAATCCGTCGCAATCTGCGAACAAATCGGCGATCCTGCAACCAGCAAGGGGCCGGTTGAACGCAAGGTTTTACGGGTCGTAACACCCGGAACCTTGACCGATTCGGACCTGTTGCCGGAAAAATCCGAACGTCCATTGCTGGCTATATGCATGGTGCCCCACCGCAAGTCCGTGACCGTCGGTCTTGCGTGGCTGGCGATGGCCAGTGGTTCGTTACGGCTGATGGAGTTCACGGGTGAGATAAAGTCTGTCGACAATCGCCTGAACCAGGAACTTGAACGCATCGCACCGGCAGAAATTCTGGTGGCTGAAAATACAGAAAATATCGCCCAGCCGGATCTCCATATCGGAAACCACGGCAAGCGTACGCCGGTTCCCGACTGGTATTTCGATATCCCTACAGGTGAGAAGGCGTTATTTACCCAGCTGGCAGTTTCCACTCTGAGCGGCTTCGGAGCGGATGGGCTCAGCGCGTCGCTAGGCGCTGCAGGCGCACTGCTGCGATACGCACAATCGACGCAGGGCAAGGGGTTGCAACATGTCCGCGCACTTGCCGTTGAATCGGAAAACGAGTTTATCGGACTGGATGCCGCGACCAGACGCAATCTGGAACTCACCGAAACGATCCGCGGACAAGACGGATCGGCGGCCTCTCCTACCCTGTTTTCGTTACTCGACCATTGCCGCACTGCGATGGGTTCACGCCAACTGCGGCACTGGATTCACCATGCAGGACGCGACAGGACAATTGCGCAGGCCCGTCATGCGGCGATCAATGCGCTGATACGCGCCGATGCCTGTGCCGGCCTGTCGGGAACGCTTGCATCCGTGCCGGATATCGAGCGGATCACAACCCGAATCGCATTGCTGTCGGCTCGACCGCGTGACCTGGCGGGCTTGCGCAATGGTCTGCAGAAGCTGCCGACGCTGCATGCCTATGTCGCGATGTGCACCAGGGATGCCGACGCGCCTCTGTTGAAGTCGATCTGCGACGAACTGGCTACCCCAGCCGAGTGTCTCGATCTGATCGAGCGGGCGATCGCACCGGAACCGGCTGCCATGGTTCGTGACGGCGGCGTTATCGCATCCGGTTTTGACACGGAACTCGACGAGCTGCGTGCGCTCTCGGAAAACGCCGGACAATTCCTGCTCGACCTGGAAGCGCGCGAACGCGCGCGCACCGGCATTGCCAATCTGCGCGTTGAATACAACAAGGTGCACGGATTCTATATTGAAGTCACGCACGGCCAAACCGACAAGGTGCCGGACGATTACCGGCGCCGGCAGACACTGAAAAATGCGGAACGCTACATCACGCCGGAGCTCAAGGCATTCGAGGACAAGGCGTTATCGGCGCAGGAACGCGCTCTCGGTCGTGAAAAATACCTGTACGAGCAGCTGCTGAAGGACCTGGCGGCTTACATCGGCAGGCTGCAGGAAATTGCGCATGCACTGGCACAAATCGATACGCTGGTTGCACTTGCCGACCATGCGGTGCGCCACGCATGGTGCGCGCCGCAACTGGTCGCGGAGCCGGTCATTTCAATCGAACAGGGCCGGCATCCGGTCGTAGAAAATACAATCGAGCGATTCATTGCAAATGATTGCATGCTTGCCGCCGAACGCAAACTGCTGTTGATCACGGGCCCCAACATGGGCGGCAAGTCCACTTATATGCGGCAGGTGGCATTGATAACGCTGCTTGCCTATATTGGCAGCTTTGTGCCGGCAAGCAGCGCGACCATTGGTCCGATCGACCGCATCTTCACCCGGATCGGCGCCGCCGACGACTTGGCCGGCGGTCGTTCGACTTTCATGGTTGAAATGACCGAATCGGCCGCTATCCTGAATAACGCGACCGAGCAGTCGCTGGTGCTGATGGATGAAGTCGGGCGTGGCACGTCCACGTTTGACGGGCTTGCATTGGCCTGGTCGATCGCAAGACACCTTATCGAAAACACCCGAAGCTTCACGCTGTTTGCGACACATTATTTTGAGCTCACGCAATTGCCGGACACGCATTCGTCGGCAGCCAACGTCCATCTATCGGCCATCGAGCACAAGGACAGCATCGTATTCCTGCACGCGGTGCAGTCCGGTCCGGCATCGCAGAGCTATGGCTTGCAGGTAGCGCAGCTTGCCGGCGTGCCGCAAACGGTGATCCGCGCCGCGCGTAAACATCTGGCGGTACTTGAAGCGCACTCGATCCAATCGACACCCCAGTTCGACTTGTTTGCTGCGCCGTCGGTGAGCGACAGCGATACCCGACTTGCAGTCGAAGGCTGGTTGAACCCGGTGACGAACCAGGCAATGTCAAGCGTCCTCGAAACGCTGGCGGGCATTGATCCGGATGCGCTTTCTCCGCGCGAGGCATTGGAAAAGCTATACCAGCTGAAGAGCCTGGCCGACGAGCAGAGCAGCCAATGAATAAGCACTTATTGCCGGTCCTGCTGGCAAGTGCTTTTATTCTTCTGTCTTGCCCGGCCCGCGCCGAATCCGAAGAATTCAGCTTCGGCGTGATCGCAGATACATTCAACGACACGCCGAATATGCCAAGCTTGCGCAGTGCGATTTCGGAAAGCGACGCCGATAGCCTTGCTTTTGTCGTCGTAAACGGCATCAAGTCAAGAACGGAGCCATGTACCGACCAGTTGTACAACCGTCGCAAGTCGTTGCTTGAAAATGCCGAAAATGGATTGGTCCTGTCAATGGCCGCGAGCGACTGGGTCGAATGCAGGCGCAACGATGGAAGGTCCGCCGCGATAGAACGTTTGAACCGGTTGCGGGAATTGTTTTTCACCGGTGAATTCTCGTTCGGCCGCACCAGGATTCCGTTGGTGCGCCAATCGCTGACGCCGAAATTCCGCAGCTATGGCGAGAATACTCGCTGGATGATTCACGACACCATGTTTGCAACCGTCAATCTGCCGGCAAACAATAACAATTATTTGGCAGCAGCCGGGCGTAACAGTGAGTTTGAGGACCGCCTGGTTGCAAACAGGGTCTGGTTGCAAAAGCTTTTCAAGACTGCGACTCACAAAAGACTGAAAGCCATCGTCATATTTTGTGATGGAAACCCGTTTTCAAAAACGGGCTCGCAATCGCTATTCGGGCGCAATCGAAATCGCGACGGCTTTATCGAGATTCGCCGCCTGATATCCACACTTGGATCGAAATTTCCCGGCAAAGTATTGATAGTCCATGGTCAGGAAAACATCGAGCCGGCAGCACTTGAACGCATCCATTGGCGCAACAACGTGGGAAGCCTCGGTGTGTCACCGGGATGGGCCAGGATCTCAATAGATTCATCGTTACCGGCGTTATTTTCCGTCAAACATTATTCAGCCTTGTCAAAACAGCCGGCGCGATAGCCTGCATCGGCAGGCGGCCAGACTCCGGTCGACTCGGTAAATCGACGACTCAGTGAATGGGCAAGCTTCGGAACTGATCGTCCTGCTCGTCATCAGGTCCTTCATGATGATGGCCATGAGCGCCGTGAACATGCCCGTGCGCGATTTCTTCGTCGGTGGCCGCGCGGACTTCGGCGACGTTCAACGCGAATCGCAATGCGATTCCCGCGAGCGGATGATTACCGTCGAGAACCACCTTATCATCGGCGATGTCGGTGACCGTGAAAATCAGTGCCTGGTCGTCTTCATCACCTTCTGGCATACCTTCGAACTGCATGCCGACTTCGAGCGGCGTCGGCAACCGATTGCGAGGCTCGACCTTCACCAGGTTCGCATCGTACTCGCCAAACGCATCATCAGGTTCAACCTGAATGACCGTTTCAAAGCCGACCGGCTTGCCATCGAGCGCTTCCTCAATCTTTGGCAGCGTATTTTCATATCCGCCATGCAGGTACACCATTGGCTCGCGACTCTCCTCGATCAGATTATTTTGCGCGTCCGATAGTTTGTAATGCACCGTCACAACTGTATTTTTGGCGATGTTCATGGCGATTCCTTTCGGTTGATATTTGCACAAATTATACCCTTCCAGTACATGATGAAAAGGCGTGTCAACGAATGCCGATATGTAGCGGCATCGCCAATTGCCGCGGTTATATAATGTGCCGATGAAAAAAAGCACACTCCTCGGCGGCCTTACTCCTACACAGTTCCTGCGCGACTACTGGCACAAGAAACCGCTATTGATCCGCCAGGCCATACCGAATCTTGAACCGCTTCTATCGCGCGAGATGCTATTCGATCTGGCCGCAAACGACGATGTCGAATCGAGACTGGTCACCCACTTCAAGCAACAGTGGCAAATGGAAAGAGGCCCCTTTGCCAGCCTTCCGCCCATCAAGAAAAACGATTGGACCTTGTTGCTGCAAGGAGTGAATCTTCACGACGATGCCGCCGATCGGCTCTTGAGACAGTTCCGCTTCATTCCGGATGCGCGACTCGACGACCTGATGATCAGTTTCGCAACCGATGGCGGCGGTGTCGGACCACATTTCGATTCCTATGACGTATTCCTGTTGCAAGTGCAAGGACAACGCCGATGGCGTATCGGCGCCCAAAAGGATTTGTCATTGATTGAAGATCTGCCCTTGAAAATACTGCAGCATTTCAAACATGACCAGGAATTCCTGCTGAATCCGGGCGACATGCTTTATTTACCGCCGCAATATGCGCATGACGGGATCGCAGTCGGCGAATGCATGACATATTCAATCGGCTTCCGTGCACCTTCTTATCAAGAGCTGGGTGAAGCATTCCTGCAATTCATGGCGGACACCATCGATCTTGAGGGACGTTACGACGACCCCGACCTGGTACCGGTGAAACATCCGGCTGAAATCAGTCGGACCATGTTGTCCCGGATTGCGGCACAGCTGAACAAGGTGCAATTTACCGAATCCGATATCACGATTTTTCTCGGAGAATTTTTATCCGAACCCAAACCATCCGTCTTCTTTGATCCGCCTTCCCCCTCCATGGCATTCGGGCGATTTGCCAAAGCTGCCACCAGACGCGGAATCAGACTGTCGCGCAAATCGAAAATGTTATACCGGCAGAGTCATGTATTCATTAACGGTGAATCATTCGCGATGACTCTTGACGATAAAAAATTGTTATGCATGCTGGCGGATTTGCGGGAAGTGGGCGGACCGGCGGTTGCGGACGCCTCCAATGATGTGTTGGAAGCGTTTTATAGCTGGTATCAAGACGGCTGGTTGATTCTCGCGTAGTCGCAACTGCAAGGAGAAACAGACCGATTGCTTATTTCAAATGGCGCGATACCGGCCAAATCGCCGCCAAACCGCACTTATTGGTAAAAAGCTGTGCTGCAGTTGTAACAATGACGTAAAACAAGTTACCAATACAAAAATGTGTTATGTAAGTCGTAAAGAAAGCAGCTATAATTTCCGGCTAGGAAGGTTTCGTTGGTGCGTCGCATCAATTGATGGAAGATCCTACGAGAACATCCTAAAAAGTAATAATTACCGGTAGTTATTCATCGCAAAATCTCAATAATATTTGAAGGAACTTTCATGAAGAAATCGCTGTTTATCGCCTCCCTGCTGGCACTCACCCTGGTTGCTTGCGCCAAGAAAGAAGAAGCTGCAGCTCCTGCTGCTGCCGAGCCAGTTGCTGCCGCTCCTGCAGCAGCTCCTGCTGCTGACGCTACGTCAGCCGCTTCAGCTGCCGCCACGGACACTGCTGCTGCTGCAACCGCACCGGTTGACGCTGCTGCTGCTCCTGCTGCCGCTTCGGGCGCCGCTTCAGCCGCTGCCGACGCAGCTGCTCCAGCCGCCGCTCCAGCTGCTGATGCTGCCGCATCCAAGTAATTCCAAAGTACGATAAAAAAACCGACCTTCGGGTCGGTTTTTTTATAAGCAATTTAATTAGATTTAATTTCAAAAACGCTGGTAGGCAGCTGACTTTCAGACTCCCAGTTCAATCCAGTCAAATCCATCCTCCTGACAGGCGATCATTATGTCCGCCTCGGTCGATTTTATTGCATCGCACAATGCCATTCGTGCCAACGCCGGCGTATTGTTGGTTTGGCTCAAATGCGCTCCGACGATTTTTCTCAGGCGACTCTGGTCCAGGGCACCAAGAATTTCTGCGGCAGTCTGATTGGAAAGGTGTCCGTAAGCCCCGCCGATACGCTGCTTCAACGAGGGTGGATAGGAAGAATCCGCAAGCATTTGCCGGTCGTGGTTACATTCCAGCATCAACGCGTCGCACCCGCTCAACACCTGCACAAGATGGGGCGTCGATTGACCGGCGTCGGTCAGCACACCGAGCCTGGTCCTTCCATCAGTCGCCAGATACTGGACCGGTTCCCGCGCGTCGTGGGGAACCGTATAGGGGGTCAGTTCAAGGTCACCGATCGCCAGGCGGTCCCCATCGCGGCAAAGATGAAAAGCGACGTTGCTGCAATCATGCTTCACTGCCTGATAAGTGCCGAAAGTGAGCCAAACCGGCAATCGATGCCGTCTCGCAAACTTGAAGACGCCGCCGACATGGTCCTGGTGTTCGTGAGTGACCACGATGGCGGACAAGTCCTCCGGCGCCATTCCCAGTCTGGACAGCCGCCGTTCGGTTTCCCGTATGCCAAACCCGCAATCAAGCATGACAGTGGTGCGGGCGGTAGCCGTCATTGCGGAAATCAGCAACGCATTTCCTTCGCTGCCACTTCCCAAACTCGCAAACTTCAATTCAAGACCAATCAATAAATCGGCCGGAAAACGGCATATCGGCGGTCTTACTTGAGCTGCTCGTTAAGCAAGCTTAGTATCCTGTCGCCTACCCGTGACGATTCCGGCGCACCATCATTATCGAGTACGGTAACCCTGCTGCCGGACTCGGTGCCTTTTACGGAAATCCGATATCGTTGTGCGGATTTTGTCTTGTCATCGTCTGATCCGAACGAAAACAACTTGGCAATGAATCCTTTTTCTTCTGCCGATTTGTTTTTCGCATCCTCGGCCTGGTCGACATAGCGCACAAAGTACAGGCCCTGAGAGCGGTCGCGATCTTCCACGGTAAAGCCGACCCGGTCCAGTGCCAACCCGACGCGTCGCCACGCACGGTCAAAGCTTTCGTCAATCTGGACATACGCCTTTCCGGCATCTTTGACCAGTTTGGCGCGGCTCTGCGGTGCGGAAGCATTCATCACCGCCGCTTTGGCGCGCGTATCCTCTACGCCGAGGCGCGCCATCAAACGTGCCAGAAATTCCGCTTCCAGGTCCGGGTCGCTTGGCCGCGGCGTCCACACGGTCCGCTCATTTTCCGTTCCCGCGAATACTTCCTGTGCTCCGCGATGACTGATATATATTTCGGAAGTACCGTCCGGCGCGCGCTCAATCCGAGTCCGGAACTTGTCGCGCTCTCCGGTCGAGTACAACGAATCGAGTGCCTTGCCCAAGGTCTCACGAATGAAATCCTGTGGGATTTTTGCGCGATTCTCAGCCCAGTCGGTTTCCATCACGCCCGCTTGCGGCGACTCGACGCTGATCAGAAAACCATTGTCCTGCCAGAAATCCTTGATTTGCGGCCATAACGCATCGGGCGCCTGCTTGACCACCAGCCAGCGCTGATTGCCGTCCCGCTCGACACGGATATCGTTCGCCGCTTTCGGCAACACAGTACTTGCCGTAGATGCCGGTCCGGCACTTTGCTGCAGGTTGTAACCGGTTGCAGTGGCAGTGCCCCGACTGTTTTCAGGCACTGCATAGCGATTCTCGCGCTGCAATTGCGTCAGGTCGGGTGGGACTTCCAGTGACGCCACTTTGCCGGCACTTTTGTAATCAATCTTGTCCGGTTCCAGCAGATTCCCAAATGATGACTTGACGGAACCGCATCCGGCCACACTGGCCAGAGCTAGCATGTAAATGAAACCACGTTGAGCGATGCTGCGGAGTGCCATCTGAGGGTTGTTCCGAATAGTCATATTGGTACTGGATGAGAGAAGTTCAGAGATAAAGTCCGGGTAAGGCCCCGGCGCCGGCGCCTATTGTAATACACCCGACTCACGCAATGCCGTACGGACAGTTTCGTGGAATTCAGCGCCTAAAGGTACCAAGGGAAGACGGATGCCGGCTGGCATCAGTCCTGCTTCCGACATTGCCCATTTCAATGGAACCGGATTCGGTTCGACAAATAGCTTGTTATGTAAAGGTAACAGGCGATCATTGATCCTGACAGCTTCTGCCACGTTGCCGCTGACTGCGGCGGCGCAAAGTTCATGCATGTCGCGAGGAGCGAGATTGGCAGTGACTGAAATGTTTCCCTTGGCTCCGCAAAACATCAACGCCATCGCGGTCGGATCGTCACCCGAATACACCGCGAATGATTTGGGGGCCAGCCGGATCAAGTCGGTGCCGCGGCCAATGTTGCCGGTAGCTTCCTTGACGCCGATAATGCCGGGCACTTGTGCCAGGCGCACAATCGTGTCGTTACTCATGTCGGCGACGGTGCGGCCCGGAACGTTATACAGAATGACCGGCAAGTCGACCGACTCGGCAATTTTTTTGAAATGCTGGAACATGCCTTCCTGCGTCGGCCGGTTATAGTAAGGCACGACTTGCAGCGACGCGTCGGCGCCGACTTTTTTGGCGTAACGGGTCAATTCGATTGCTTCGGTAGTCGAATTGCCGCCGGTGCCGGCAATGACAGGAATGCGCTTCGCGGTATGCTCGACCGCGACCTTGAT
>JAKFFO010000073.1:0-21316 GCA_036675035.1 Oxalobacteraceae bacterium | reverse complement strand
GATCACCGCCGCATTGCCGCATTCACGACACAGTTTGCCGTGAATGGCCGGGCTGGCTTTCGCCGGATGGGTCGGCTCGTCAGTGACCACGCCCATTGCCTTCACCGGCGCGCCGGTTTCGGTCAGGATGCCGAGCATCGCGTAGCGGTGGATCACCAGTTGTGCGATATAGGCCACGGTAGATGGATAGCTGGACTGCTTTTCGCTGCCGGGAATGCGCGCCAGAAAATCGCCGCGCGGCTCCGCGTAGTTCAGCAGCTTGCGCAACTTCATGCCGATCCAGGCCGGATCGATCACGCGCATGTCGAGGCTGAGCAATTTGCACAGACCGTCGAGTGCCGGCGGATGGCCGCCGGTCAGCCACATGCTGTATGGCCGGCGTGTGCCGTCGGGCATCTGCAGTTCTTTCAGCATCAGTACGAAATCGTCTTCGGTTGCCGGATTATAGACATCGGTCACCCATGCCAGCGTGCCGTCGGTGCCGGTCTTGGGTTCATGCGGCGCGAACAGCGCATCGAGCACCGGGGCCGGATCGTCCTTGTCGGACGCCAGCGCACCCAGCTCGTGATAGCGCCACTCCACCAGCTTGGCCAGTGCCGCAGTCGTGCTCGGGACCTGGATCACCTGGCCGTTCGGCGGCATTGGCATCTCGAACGCATCGCCATAGGCATTGGCCAGCATCGACAGCTTCTTGCGCAGCCAGCCGCGATCGTTGGCGCGCATGTCGGTCGACAGCGTTTTGGCGATCGCATCGAGGCCGCGCGGCGGCTGACCGCCGAGTACCCATACTTCAAAAGGCACGCCGCCCTGTTCGGAAACCACCACCGCGAAATCGCCCTGCGGCGTGCGGATCGTTTCGCTGACCCAGCCCGATGCGCCGGCGGGAAGGCCCGGGCGCGACGGCCAGCGCAGTGATGCGAGTGGCGGCGAGCGCATGACTTCGGTCAGTACCAGCCGCTTGTCCTGCTCGGACAGCGTAATCGGCTGCGGTGCAGCGACGGCCGCAGCGGCCGGCACCGACAGCACCGCGCCGAGTACGCTGTTGGGACGGTAGGTGGTGATGCCTTTCAAACCCTTGTGCCAGGCTTCCAGGTACAGGTTCTGGAAATCGCCGTACGGATAATCCTCCGGCACGTTGACCGTCTTGGAAATCGCCGCATCGACATACGGCGCGACCGCGGCGACCATCAGCATGTGGTCGGTAGCGGAAATCTCCAGCGCCGACACGAAATAATCGGGCAGCTTGTCGGTGTCGTATCCCATCGCGCGATAGATGCGATACGCGTGATCTTCGACTGTGTAATCCTTCTTGCTGCCGTCCGGCATCCGCTTGACGCGGTTGTAGAACCAGGAAAATGCCGGTTCGATGCCGTTCGATGCATTGTCGGCAAACGCCAGCGAAATGGTGCCGGTCGGAGCGATCGACGTCAGGTGCGAGTTGCGTATCCCGTGCGTGCGGATGTCGTTCTTCAGTTCTTCGGGCAGGCGTGACGCGAAACCCGATTGCAGATATTTTTCGGCATCGAGCAGCGGGAACGGACCGCGTTCCTTCGCCAGATCGACCGATGCACCGTAGGCAGTGTCGCGCATCGCGCGGGCGATGTCGGCTGCCAGCGTGCGTCCCTGCTCCGAATCGTAGCGCAGGCCCAGCATGATCAGCGCATCGCCCAGTCCGGTGAAGCCGAGACCGAGGCGGCGCTTGGCGGCCGCTTCGCGCGACTGCTCTTCGAGCGGCCAGCGCGTCGCGGTCAGTACATTGTCGAGCATGCGCACCGCAATCGCGACCACGCGCGCAAACAGGTCGAAGTCGAACTTCGCGTCGGCAGTAAACGGCGCATCCACATAAGCCGGCAGGTTCAGGCTGCCGAGACAGCAGCAGCCGTAGTCGGGCAACGGCTGCTCTCCGCACGGATTGGTGGCTTCGATCACTTCACAGTACGACAGGTTGTTTTCCTGGTTCATGCGATCGATGTACAACACGCCCGGCTCCGCCGCCGCGTATGTGCTTTTCATGATCAGGTCCCACACTTCGCGCGCCGGCACGGTACGGTAGACCCACTTGCCGTCGCTGCGCTGATAGGCACCGGCCTGCCGGATCTCGTCATTGGGTTCGGCCACATGCGCCAGCTCGAAATCTGCATTCGCCTCGACTGCACGCATGAATGCATCGGTCACGCCGACCGACACATTGAAATTGTTCAGTTGCCCTCTTTCCTGCTTGACGGTGATGAAATCGCAGATATCGGGGTGATCGACATTCACTACCGCCATCTGCGCGCCGCGACGCGCGCCGGCGGACTCGACCGTTTCACAGGAGCGGTCGAACACCTTCATGTACGAAATCGGTCCCGATGCGCTGCTGCCGGTGCCCTTCACCCGTGCGCCCTTGGGACGGATTGCCGAAAAGTTGTAACCGACACCACCGCCGCGGCGCATGGTTTCTGCTGCCTGCGCCAGCGCGGTATAGATGCCCGGCTTGTCACCGACGCATTCGGTAATCGAGTCGCCGACCGGCTGCACGAAGCAATTGATCAGCGTGGTCTGCAGGCCCGTGCCAGCAGCGCTGCTGATGCGTCCCGCCGGGATAAAGCCGTGCTGCATCGCCCACAGGAATTCGTCCGCATGTTTTTTGCGCGCCTTCGGTGCCTCGACTTCGGCCAATGCCTTGGCGACACGCGCCCACACCTGGCCAATATCGGTTTCGCCGCCCTTCGCATATTTCTCGATCAGGACTTCTTTGGATATTTCCTGCGGTACCGCCAGTGCGATCGCGGCGTTCTCCATTTTGTGCATATACGGCTCCTCTGTGCCCGTGCATTCTGCCGGGTTCGTTGTTATCGGTTATCGTGAAAATATCGGAAATACGGCGTGGTCGACGATTCGTTCCGTATCGATGAATGCGGCAAGCGATGATGCAGCCACTTGCCTGCTCCAGCGCACGACGGGCCGATCTGGGACGGAACGAGTGGCGCTGAAGTCATAAGATTCGAATATCCGGTTTCCGTTCTGCCCGCGTCGCGTTCTTCAATGAACGCAAAATTCATTCTATGCGCCGGAAAAATCAAATTACATGATGTAAATCAAAAATCGCCGGGCGAACTTACCAAAAAATTTATTGAAATCGCTTGACCGCCATCATTATTAATGGCTGGAACCGCGCATCCTGTAAGCGGCAACATGTCGCATTACACAGAAGTCAGTAACTTAGACGACAGTTCGGCGGTCTCGTCCCTCTCCTTCAAGGGAGGGTTAGGGTGGGGATGGGTTAAGTCCGCAGCATATAACCCATCCCGACCGAGGAAATTGCGCTTGCAAGCGCAATCCGTTACGCAAGCGAGGGGCAATGCCCCTCGAATTCCTTGCTCCGCCCCCTTGAAGGGCAAGAAGTAGCCGCCGTGTGACCGTTGCCCAAATTTCTGACTTCCGTGTAATTGCAAAAAAATCCCTGCGGCTGCGCACTTCGCGCAGCCGCAGGGACTGTCTGGCGTCAGAAAGTATCGCCGCTTACAGTGCCGGTGCCTTGCCCGGCTTGTAGATCGACGCATCGGCCGGACCGGTCACTTCCATCATGCCCACCAGACCCTTGCCAGCTCTGGACAGTGCATGGTCGACCAGCATGTAGGTGCCGGGATAATCGACCTTGAACTCGACGATGGTGGCGCCGCCCGGTGCGACCAGCGTGGTTTGCACGTCGCGGTTGGCCGCCGACAGCGAGCCTTCGCTGTAGACCTTGTCGAAGATTTCGCCGATCACATGGAACGATGAAATCTTGTTCGGGCCGCCGACGCCGAAGTAGATCCGCACCGTTTCACCGACCTTCGCTGTCAGCTTGTTGTCCTTCGACAGCGCACCGACCGCACCGTTGAACACATAGTAGTCGGGCAACTCAGCCGCCATCTTGTCGGCATCGAATTCCTGATGGCCTTTCGCGCCGTGAGCCTTGCTGGTGTATAGGTCGCCCTGCATCACGTAGTATTCGCGATCCACTTTCGACAACCCGCCTTCCGGCTCGACCAGGATCATCCCGTACATTCCGGCCGAGATGTGGTGCGGCACGGACGGTGTGGCGCAGTGATACACATACAGACCTGGCTTGAGCGCCTTGAATGTCACTGTTTTTTCCGTACCGGGGGCGACTTGTGTATGCTCGCCGCCGCCGTGTCCGCCGGTGACCGCATGCAGATCGATCGAGTGAATCGCCTTGCTATTTGCGGCATTGGCAAGCGTCAGCTCGACGCTGTCGCCGGCACGCACGCGCAGCATCGGGCCAGGCACTTTTTTGTCGAAAGTCCAGTAGGTGAATGTTGTGCCGTTATCCAGCTTGCCCACCAGCTCGACTGTCTCGATACGATACTTGACCAGTTGCGGCGCCCGGTTGCCGATTGCTTGCGGCACTGCGGCCGGATTCATCACCACGCTGACTGCATTCGGATCGGCAGGACGAAGGTCGCTTGATCCATGAGCGGCAGGAATAACTCTTCCAGACGATCCCGATGTTCCGGACGTCCCGGCATGCATCGACGCAGCAGGCGCGGCGGCGGTCGCCGGTCCGCTCACTTCAAGCACACCTTCCATGCCGATCTGGCGATGACCTGGAATGGTGCAGATGTAGGCAAATTTGCCGGCTTGCGTAACCTTGAACTTCAGTGTGGTCGGGCCACTCGATCCATTGAATTTCTTTGATGCGATCTTGAGATCGGGAATGGCGAGGTCATGCTCGGCGCCTTCTCCGCTCGACAGGACGATTTCAACCGTATCGCCGACCGCGGCGCGCAGAACCGGGTTTACCTTTCCCTTCTGGTCCATGTAAACCATCTTTCCATCGGCCATGCCGGTCTTCAGCACATACTTTTGTACCGAAGCCTTCTTTGCGGCGGCTGCGACCACAGGCGCTGCATGCTCTGCAGCGAACGCTGACAGCGGCAGCAGAGATGTGCCGGCAAACACGGTGGAGAGCAGTACTGCAATCAGCCTGGGAGTAGTGACAAGACTTTTTTGCGTAGACATTTTCTTCTTTCGATAACAATAAAAAAACTGGTCGCTCAACCCCTTGCAACGTTTGAAACACAGCTCGCTGGCTGGTTTGTTCAAGAGGTTTTCTTCATTCGTTGGACACATTGTCGAAGAATCGAACCGCCAATTCCTTGATCCATGTTTGGAAAATCGAGGGTGCTGTATACCGCGATCGAATCGCGGCATGCGGCCGAAATGAGCACGGATTTCACCCGGATTTGCAGGAATGGAAACCGGGCGTAGATGAAACAGGCCGTTGTCCAGCCAGTAAGGAAGCCGCGTCGTCCGCATCGACGTATCCGAATGCGCAGCGACTCTTCGGCGATGCTCATAATTCCCAACGCGTGGAAGCGACAACATGCGCCGGATGCGGAAATGGTATTAATTAAATCGCTTTATCGAGGAGCTTTTTATAGCGAATTAGAAGAACAGGTGGGTGCACGAAATACGCGCTGCCCGGGCTTGAAGAATTGGAGATGAACGCGATGCAGGGCGCGTCCGTAAAAGCTCGGAACAGGAATCAGACTGCAGGACAAAAAAAGAGCATGCGTCCGGCATGCTCTTTTGGATTGCTGCAAAGGTTGTCAGCGTCAGGCTGGCGCCGACAACTTTCCCTTGTACAGCGTACGCAGCGGTTTCAAACCAAGCTGCTGCGGTAAGAGTTTTTGCTCGATCAGCTTCTTGACGCCGGCAACCGGATGCCTGTTCGGGTCGATCGTAAAAGAGACCGCTGCCTGTTCGAGCGAAACCCGCACCGAACCGCTTTCTACGCCACGCGTCTTTTCCACCGCATTGACGAGCCACCGTTCAGTCGGTGGTACCCGGGATGCCAATCCCGTGATTTCGAAATACATCACGGCATGGTTGTCCCGGGCGGCCTTGGTGACGACCTCGTGATCGTAGGTTGCCGCCACCTTATCCTCGATGCACACGCCGCATGCCGCTGCTGTCAGCGGCAAGGCGGCCGACAGCAGTGCCAGAAGCAGTAATCGCCGGATCCTCATTTCTTGCCGAGCTTGTGCGCGAACCCGGATTCCTCATCAATCCAGTGGAAGTACTTGATGAGTTGATCGGCTTCGGCCTCAGACAGGTTCTGGTTCGGCATCGGTACCTTATATTTTTCGAGCATGGCCTTTGCGTCCGGATCGGATGCCAGCATCGCTTCGGGCGTCATCAGCCATTTCTTCAGCCATGCATCGGTGCGGGACTTGGTCACGCCGAGCACGTCCGGCCCGAGCTTGTCGCCCTGCCCGACTGAGTGGCAGGCCAGGCATTTGCTCTCGAAATTGAGCTTGCCCTTGACCGCGTCCGGGTCGGTCGGCGTACCGGTGGCAGCCATATTGTGGTGCTCCAGCTCGCCGCCCTCCGGCATGCCGCCCGCATCGATCAGGCCGATCGCGCCTTGCGACGCATTGGCGAAATGGTGGTCGACCATGATGTATTTTCCGGCCTCCGGCACCACGAATTCGACGATTGCGGCGCTGCTGGAACCGAGCAGCACGGTCTGCATGCCGCGCATCTGGTTGTCCGGGTTGCCGTCCATCCAGACCCGGTCGAAGATCGTGCCAACCACGTGGAAGCTGGAGGTATTGCTGGGTCCTACATTCATCACGAACAGGCGGACCCGCTCACCCGGTTTTGCCGGCAGCGGCTTTTCAACCATGACATTGTGCTTGCCGTTGAATACCGTATGGGTGGACGCCTTGGTTTTCAGCCGATCGCCGTCCAGCACATACAGTGGCTGCCCGTCGACTTTTTTCCCCTGCGGGTCCGGCTTCACGTAAAACTCGCTTTGCACGACGACATATTCCCGGTCGACCTTGGTCGGATAGCCGTTGCGCGGCTCGACGATCAGCGCACCATACATGCCGGACGCGATATGTTCGAGAATCATCGGCGTACCGCAGTGATACATGAAGATGCCGGGATAATTGAGCGTGAATTCGAACGAGATTGTCTGTCCCGGTGCGATCGACCGGTACTTGTCCTGCGGCGAAACCATCGCGGCATGAAAGTCCATCGAATGCATCATCGGTGCCGCCAGCACCGGCGCCTGCACGACTTCATCGCTGCGGTTGGTCATGCTGAAACGGACCTTGTCGCCGACGCGGGCGCGTATGGTGGGACCCGGCACCTGGTCGCCGAAAGTCCAGCCGCTGAATTTCACACCGGGGGCGATTTCAATGATCTTGTGTGTCGAGTCGAGCCGGATGGTCTTGACCGGTGAAGGATCGAGCGGCTTGAGCTCGGGACCGAAACTGAGTGACTCTCCCACTGCATAGGGGCCGATATGGCGCTCGGAAGACACAGTCGCCTCCGGTGCGCCGAATACCATTTTCGTGACGTCGTACGGATCTTCCACCGCAACCTTTTTTGCTTCCTCTTTTTTTCCGCATCCGCTCAGGGCAAAGGATAGCAATACGGCTGGAAGCAGCCATGTGCGAAATACGGAATTCGAATTTGCCTGGTTTGTTATTCTGGTTTTCGCTGTCAGCCGCATATTTCTTTCACTCCGATGCAGGTAAGGTTGGCATATCACGCCGGAAAAAATGGTGGCGTGGCAACAATGATGCATCAGACAACTGAATAACTCAACCTTCGCTGGAAATCGATCCGCGTCACCGATTGTCGGATCACGATCGAACAGCTGTGTGAAAAATGCGATAAGGCGTGCCGTTGCGGCACCGCGGATTGCGGTTCAACGGGACAGAAACGGCACAAATTTTCTGTGCCGTTCAGGTGAAGCGCGCAGCAGAACGGCAAGGCTGCGAACAGGATTGCGAGCGCCGTGGCCGGCGATCAGATCCATCCGATGAAATGTGCCGGAAGCTTGACGCGGTCAGGTCCGGCTGCCGTCACTCTGCATGGACCACTTCGCCAAAGAAGCCGATCTGCAGGCTTGATGCCACCCTGCGTGCCATTGCCATGAATTGTTCAGCCTGTTCCGGCTCGAACAGTTCGTTGGCAGTTTGCCCGAACAACGCGAGCCAGCGCTGAAAATGCTCCGGCTCGATGCCGTTCAGCTGCATATGGGTGCCGTACACATTGCCATGGAAAGTGCGCGTACCGAGCACGATGGTGGACCAGAATTCAGTGAGCCGTCCCAGATGTTCGGTCCAGTCCTCACCGAGTGCCTTCAGGAAAACCGGTCCCAGCATATCGTCTGCGCGAACCTTGCCGTAGAACTGGTCGACCAGCTGCCTGACGCCATCGCGGGTAATCGTGTCGTATTTCATTGTCATGCGGGTGTTCGATGAATGGTTCAATGGTTCAATAGTTCCTAAATCAATTTTGAATAGCTCGATGTCGTGGGCTGGCCGAGGTATTTGTCGAATACCATGCCGACCGCACGCACGAACAGCCGGCCAGTGGGCGTTACCGTGATTCCGCCGGCGTCGATGGTGATGAGGCCAGCTTCTTCGTAGGGCTGCAGCAGTGCCAGCTCCGTCGCGAAATAGTTGCGGAAATCGATATCGTAGGCCGCATTGATCGCGGCGAAATCTACCGGGCCGCTGCACATCAATTCCATGATGACCTGACGGCGCAACACGTCGTCCTGCGTCAAAGAAAAGCCTTTTTCGAGCGGCAGTTCGCCCGCGTCGAGATGCTGGTAGTACGCCTTGATCGTGCGCACCGACTGGCTGTACGAGTCGCCTACCTTGCCGATAGCCGATACGCCGAAGCCGATCAGATCGCATTCGGCGCGCGTCGTATAACCCTGAAAATTGCGGTGCAGGCTCTTGTTCAACCGAGCCTGGTTCAGTTCATCCTCGGGCTTGGAGAAATGATCCAGCCCGATATATTCATAACCTGCGTCCAGCAGCCGCTGCATCGACCGCAGGAAGATCTGCAGGCGCGCCTCCGCCGACGGCAGGTCGCTTTCGATGATCTGCCGCTGTGCCTTGAAGCGGCTCGGAAGATGCGCATAATTGTAGAGCGCGATGCGATCGGGCGACAGCCGGATCACGCTGTCGAGCGTGCGGTCGAAGCTGGCCAGCGTCTGCTTTGGCAAGCCGTAAATAAGATCGGCGTTCACCGATAGGAAATTCGCATTGCGGCTCGCGGTTACTGCGCGTTCAACCATTTCCAGCGGTTGAATCCGGTTCACCGCCGCCTGCACGTCCGGATCGAAATCCTGCACCCCGAAACTGGTGCGGTTGAAACCGAGCTCTGCCAGCATCGCCAGCGTGTCCTGATTGACTGTGCGCGGATCGATCTCGACACCGAGCTCGGCATCGTCGGAAAAATCGAAATGCCGGCGCAGCATTTCCATCAGCTGGCGCATTTCCGCCGAGCTCAGGAAGGTCGGCGTGCCGCCACCCAGATGCAATTGCACCGCGCGCCGGTCCTTGCCGATGCGCGCAGCGACCAGCGCCATTTCCTTTTCCAGGTAACGCAGATACTCGGCTGCCCGGCTGTGATCCTTGGTAATTATCTTGTTGCACGCGCAGAAATAACAAAGCGATTCGCAAAACGGCAGATGCACGTAGATTGACAGGGGCGGATTGCCGGTGCGCCTGGCGCGCTGCTCCAGATACTGATGATAGATCTGCAGCGTGAAGCCGGTATTGAATCGGTCCGCAGTAGGATAGGATGTATAGCGCGGTCCCTGGCGATCGAACTTTCGGATCAGCTCTTCCGATATGACGATATCTGGCGATGTGACGGACATGGATATTTACCTTAAAAACATGCAAGGAGTCCTTGCAATGAAACGTTGTAAGGCGGTATCCCCAATTACGACAGATACCGCCCTGCCGCTTAAACGGCGGCCAGTGCCTGGTCGAGGTCAGCGATCAAGTCGTCGATATGCTCGATGCCGATCGACAAGCGCAGCATGTCTTCCGACACACCCGCCTTGGCCAGTTCGTCTGCATCGAGCTGGCGGTGCGTGGTCGACGCCGGATGGGTGGCCAGCGATTTGGCATCCCCGATGTTGACCAGACGCGTAAACAATTGCAGCGCATCGAGTACGCGCGCACCTGCAACGCGCGGATCGCTTTTGCCAGCGCTCTTGACACCGAACGCCAGAATGCCGGACGCCTTGCCATTCATGTATTTCTTGACCAGCGCATGATCCGGATGATCTTCCAGGCCAGCATAATTGACCCACGCAACCTTAGGGTGTTTCTTCAGGTAGCGTGCAATCGCAATGCTGTTGTCGCAAATTCGATCCATACGCAGCGCCAAGGTTTCAATGCCCTGCAGGATCAGGAAAGAATTCATCGGTGCAATCGCAGCACCCATGTTACGCAGAGGCACAACACGGGCACGGCCGATATACGCTGCCGCTCCCAATGCTTCGGTATAGACCACGCCGTGATAGGACACGTCCGGTTCATTCAGGCGCTTGAAGCGCTCCTTGTGCTCGGCCCATGGAAACTTTCCGCTGTCGACGATAGCACCGCCAATACTGTTGCCGTGACCACCGAGATATTTGGTGAGCGCATGTACCACGATATCGGCGCCGTGCTCGAACGGACGGCACAGGTAGGGGCTGGGCACCGTGTTGTCGACGATCAGCGGAATGCCGTGTGCGTGCGCGATCTCGGCCAGCTTGCCGATATCGGTGACGTTGCCCAACGGATTACCGATCGATTCGCAGAAAATTGCCTTGGTGCGTGCATCGATCAGCGCTGCGAATGTCTCAGGCTTGCGCGCATCGGCAAAGCGCACTTCGATGCCCATTTGCGGCAGCGTATGCGCGAACAGATTGTAGGTGCCGCCATACAACTGGCTGGCCGAGATGAAATTGTCGCCCGCTTCGGTGATGGTCTGGATCGCATAGGTAATGGCCGACATGCCTGACGCAACCGCCAGCGCAGCAACGCCGCCTTCCAGCGCAGCAACCCGCTTTTCCAGCACGTCCTGGGTCGGATTCATGATGCGGGTGTAGATATTGCCCGGCACCTTCAGGTCGAACAGGTCGGCGCCATGCTGCGCATTGTCGAATGCATATGCGACGGTCTGATAAATCGGTACCGCCGCTGACTTGGTGGTAGGGTCCGGCGAATAGCCGGCATGCACAGCCAGGGTTTCAATTTTCATCTTTTGTCCTGTTTTTATGGGTTGACAACAATGCAAAGGGGAATGGCGAACAGCTATTGTGCCATTACCGGGCCGATTACAGATACGGCGCCTTTCCGATCAGACGATCACGCCGATCACTTCCGTATCGTCGGCATGATCGAGCAGAATGCGCTTGACGCGCTGTTGCCACAAATTGGAAAACTCCGCTTTTTGTTCCGCTGTTGCGTTACCGGTCAGACTGGCGCGCAACAATTCGCTGGTACGCGGATCGCCCGGCACCCGCTGCATGTGCATGCGCAGATGCACGGTGTCTCCGGTATCTGTGCGCGCAAAGCTGGCTTCACCCGGAATGTCGCTGGAAAACTGCAACAGGTTTTGCCGGTTGAAACTGCCACCGATCCCTTTGAACCCGCCCGCTCCCGCCGCGCCGGTCACCAGCCCCGCGACACTGGCGATCACACCGGTCACGCCTTCATCCTGTGCGGAAGAAAAAGCCACTTCAATCGCGCCGCGCTCCGGCGTCTGATCCGGATACAGCATCTGCAACGCGCGCCGCGTCATCAGCCAAGCGCCTGCCACGGTAGGACAGGAATGCCCGGCGAGCCGGACCGCATCCATGTAGCGGTACATCAGCAAGCCGTCGCTGGACGCGCCGAGGAATTCGGCAAGGCTGTCGTGCATGGCGATGGTGGGGGCGTGATCGAAAAATGTTGGATAGGTCATGGTGTGGAGATGGTCGGAGTTTGTGTGGCTATTTGGAATTACGTTAAAAATGCGTGACTGTTTGGAACTAGCTTAAAATCTGGCAGCGGCGCATTTAGGACAGATATCGCGTCCTACCCCCTTCTCCCGCAAGCGGGAGAGGGGAGAAAAACACAGCGCCGCTTTGCTAATTTGCGCGAGCGCATACCCACCCTTCAATCCCAGCGCGCATCCCGTACTTGCACGGCTCCTGCCTCTACCCGCACCGGAAAAGTTGCAACATCTTCATAAGCCGGCGGCGCGAGCACCTTGCCGGTCCTGATCGAAAACCGCGCGCCGTGCCGCGGACAAATAACTTCTTCGCCTTCCAGCGCGCCGCCGGTCAATATGCCGCCGTCATGCGTACAGACATCTTCGATTGCGTAATACACGCCGTCAAGATTGAATACCGCGACCTGCGCGCCGTCCAGCTCCACCGACCGCCATGCACCCGGCGGAATTTCGGCTTGCGGCGCGACATCGATCCAGTCCGACATGATTACTCCTTCTATAAAAGGCCCAGCTCCAGCTTCACTTCGTCGGTAAGCATGTCCATGCTCCAGGCAGGTTCCCACACCAGCTCAACATGCACCTCTTTCACGCCCGGTACTTCGCCGAGCCGGTCTTCCACGGTCGCCGGAAACGTGCCTGCTACCGGGCAGGCCGGCGCGGTCAGCGTCATGTCGATGTTGACGTTGCCCTCTCCGTCGATATCCAGGCTGTAGATCAATCCCAGGTCGTAGATATTGACCGGAATTTCAGGGTCGTAGATCGTGCGCAGCGCCGCCACCAGGCTCTCGCGCAATTGATCTTCCGATTCGAGCAGGGCTTCAGAATCGGTCCGGCTGTCCAGTGTCGTTTTCACATCCATTTTTCACTCCGTCGATATCGGTTGCTGCCGGTCTTTCAACGCGGCCTGCAAGGTATGCCAGGCCAGCGTTGCACATTTGATCCGCGCCGGAAATTCGCGCACGCCGGCCAGTGCCTCCAGCTTGCCGAGATCAGGATGGTCTTCTTCCTCATCGGTCGTCACCATCTTGTGAAAGTCATTGAACAGGTGTTCGACTTCGCCGATCTTTTTTCCCTTCAATGCTTCCGTCATCAGGGAAGCGGATGCGGTGGAAATCGCGCAGCCGGCACCTTCGAAGCTGAGATCCTCGATCACGCCATCCGCCACCTTCAGGTAGACGGTGACCTGGTCGCCGCACAATGGGTTGTGCCCTTTCGCCTTGTGATTGGCACAATCAAGCACGTGATAATTGCGCGGCTTGCTGTAGTGATCGAAGATCACTTCCTGGTACAACTCTCGCAAATCGTTCATCGCTTGAACATCTCCATTACCTTGTGCAGGCCGGCCGCCAGCGCATCGACTTCCTGCCGTGTGTTGTAAAGCGCAAATGACGCACGCGCGGTACCGCTCAGGCCGAAGCGCTCCATCACCGGCATTGCGCAATGATGGCCGGCGCGAATCGCGACGCCGTCATGATCGAGAATCGTGCCGATGTCGTGCGGGTGCACGCCCTCCAGCGTAAACGACAGGATGCTGGCCTTTTCATGTGCGGTGCCGATGATGCGCAGACCCGGAATATCCGCCACCAGACCGGTTGCATGGTCGAGCAGATCGCGCTCGTGCGCGGCGATCGCGTCTAGCCCGATTGCGGATACATAGTCGAGTGCTGCCCCCAGCCCGACCGCGCCGGCGATATTCGGCGTGCCGGCCTCGAACTTGTAGGGCAAATCGTTGTACAGGGTTTCACCGAAGGTAACCGAGCGGATCATGTCGCCGCCGCCCTGATACGGCGGCATTGCTTCGAGCAGCGCCTCTTTTCCGTACAGTACGCCGATGCCGGTCGGGCCGAAAATCTTGTGTCCGGAAAATGCATAGAAGTCGCAATCGAGGGCGCGCACATCGACACCGAGGTGCGACACCGCCTGCGCGCCGTCGAGCAGCACCGGTACGCCATGCGAATGCGCCAGTTCGATAATGCGTTTGACCGGCGTGATGCTACCCAGCGCATTGGACAGGTGCGTAATCGCCACCAGCTTCGTGTTCGGCCCGATCACCTTGGCGAACACATCAAATTCGAATTCGCCGGCGTCGTTGACCGGCACCACGCGCAGTTCCGCGCCGGTCTGCCCGCATACCATCTGCCACGGCACGATATTGGAATGATGTTCCATCGCGCTGATGATGATGTTGTCATCCGCAGTTAATCGGGGTCGTGCATAGCTTTGCGCGACCAGGTTGATCGCTTCAGTGGTGCCGCGCACGAACACGATTTCCTTCGTATCGGCGGCATTGATGAAGTGGCGCACCTTGCTGCGCGCACCTTCGTACTGGTCGGTTGCAAGTTGGCTCAGCGTATGCACGCCGCGATGCACGTTCGCATTGCTGTGCGTGTAGTACGCGACTTCGGCATCGATCACCGCTTGCGGTTTCTGCGTCGTGGCGGCATTGTCCAGATAGACCAGCGGCTTGCCGCGCACGGTCTGGCGCAGGATCGGAAAATCGCTGCGCCAGTCGGCGGCGTTGCGCTCGCCAACAGCGGGCGGATGCAGCAACTTTTCGTTGTCGATTTTCATGTCAACTCCCGGATCAGGTCGCCCTGCGGCAGGCGTGCGAACAGAATCTGTTCCAGCCGGCTGCGCAGCGATTGGATGCGGATACGCTCGATCACGTCATGCGCGAACGCATGTACCAGCAGGTTTCTTGCCATCGTTTCTTCGATGCCGCGCGAGCGCAGGTAAAAAAGCTGGGTTTCGTCCAGCTGACCGATGGTGGCGCCGTGCGCACACTGCACATCGTCGGCATGGATTTCGAGTTGCGGCTTGGTATCGATCTCCGCGTCCCGGGACAGCAGCAGGTTATGGTTGGCCTGGCGCGCATTGGTTTTTTGCGCGCCGGAACGCACGATCACCTTGCCGTTGAACACGGCACGTGCGGCGCCGTCCAGTACGCTCCGATAGTATTCATGACTGGTACCGTTCGGTGATGCATGGTCGATACAGGTATGGTTGTCCGCATGCTGGCGTCCGCCGATCAGGTACAAGCCGTTCAGCGTCGCTTCGCAGCCGGTCGCATCGAACAGCGTAGTGATGTCGTTGCGCGCCAGCGCGGCGCCGAGCGTGATGGAATGCGATTCGAAACGGCTGTCCTGCCGTTGCCGTGCATGGATGCCGGCGATGTGAAATGCGCGTGCCGATTCCTGTTGCAGCTTGTAGTGTTCAATTGCGGCATTGCCGGCGGCAAAAATCTGCGTGACAGGATTGCTGAAGTACGCCACATCGTCGGCACCCGCATAGTGTTCGATCACGGTTGCCCGCGCCCCGTCTTCCGCGACGATCACATTGCGCGGATGGACAGCGCTGCCGGATACGGTGTTAAGAAACAGCAGGTGGATCGGCTGGTCGAGCGCGATGCCGCGCGGCAGATACAGCCATGCGCCGTCGGTCATGAACGCGGTGTTGAGCGTGCCGAAGATCGTCTGGCTGCCGGTGTCGGTCAGATAAGGCTCGAGTTTTTCCGGCGTATCTTCCAGCGCATCGGCCAGGCTTCCGAGCTTTACGCCGGACGGCAGTTTTCCGATGTGCGAAAGTGCCGGCGCATGACGGCCGTTGACGAATACCAGCAGATGGCCGGCTTGCGTTTCAAGCGTGAGGCTGTCGAACAGGGACGCGGCGGCGCGACTGTCGGCATCGTTGTCGCCGATCGCAGTAAAAGCCCGCTTTTCAAGCGCGGCAACGCTGGTGTATTTCCATTCTTCGTCACGAATGGTCGGAAAACCATGCTGGGCGAATCGCTCCAGAGCAGCATTGCGTGCCTGCGCCAGCCAGGGAACTCGAACCCCGGGCAACGCGATCGCGATGCGAGCAAAGTCCGCCAGCACATGTTCGGTTGCTTGCATTTGCATCATGCCGTGACCCCCTGTGCAGATGGCCGGGTCGTACCGGCACTTTCTTCCAGCCAACCGTAGCCGCGCTCTTCGAGTTCCAGCGCCAGTTCCTTGCCGCCGGACCGGATGATTTTTCCTTTCGAAAGTACATGCACGAAATCCGGCACGACATAGTCGAGCAGGCGCTGATAGTGCGTGACCATGATCATTGCGCGATCCGGACTGCGCAGTGCATTGATGCCTTTCGCGACGATTTGTAATGCATCGATATCGAGCCCCGAGTCGGTTTCGTCCAGTATGGCCAGCTGCGGCTCCAGGATCGCCATCTGCAGGATTTCATTGCGTTTCTTCTCGCCGCCGGAAAAACCCTCGTTTACCGATCGGTACAGCAGTTCCTTTTTCATATCCATCAGCGCCATTTTCTGCTTGATCAGATTGAGGAACTCGATCGCATCAAGTTCCGGCAAGCCGCGATGCTTGCGCACATTGTTGAGCGCTGCCTTCAGCAGATAGACGTTGCTGACGCCGGGAATTTCAACCGGATACTGAAAGGCCAGGAACACGCCTTCGCGCGCGCGGATTTCCGGCGCCAGCTCCAGCAGGTTTTTTTCCTGGTACCGGACGCTGCCACCCGTTACCTCGAACGTGTCGCGTCCGGCCAGCACCTGCGCCAGCGTGCTCTTGCCGGAACCGTTCGGGCCCATGATCGCGTGCACTTCACCAGCGTTGACGTTCAGGTTGAGGCCGCGCAGGATCGGCTTCTTGTCGACGCTTACCTGGAGGTTGTTAATTTGGAGCATGATGATTTTCCTCGAATATTTGTTTTAGCCGACGCTGCCTTCAAGGCTCACGGACAGTAACTTCTGCGCTTCGACCGCGAATTCCATCGGCAGCTCCTTGAATACTTCCTTGCAAAATCCGTTGACGATCATCGACACCGCATCCTCGGCCGAGATACCGCGCTGCATGCAATAGAACAGCTGGTCTTCGCCGATGCGCGAGGTGGACGCTTCATGCTCTACTTGCGCGGTCGGGTTCTTGACTTCGATATACGGAAAGGTATGCGCACCGCACTTGTCGCCCAATAGCAGCGAATCGCACTGGGTATAGTTGCGCGCGCCTTCGGCCGACTTCAGCATCTTCACCAGCCCGCGATAGGCATTCTGCCCGCGCCCCGCCGAAATCCCTTTCGACACGATCGTGCTGCGCGTGTTGCGGCCGATATGGATCATCTTGGAGCCGGTATCGGCTTGCTGATAATTGTTGGTCAGCGCCACCGAATGGAATTCGCCGATCGAATCGTCGCCGCGCAGGATGCAGCTCGGATATTTCCAGGTGATTGCGGAACCGGTTTCGACCTGGGTCCATGAAATATGCGATTTCCTGCCACGGCAATCGCCACGCTTGGTGACGAAATTGTAGATCCCGCCCTTGCCTTCCTTGTCGCCCGGATACCAGTTCTGCACGGTCGAATACTTGATTTGCGCATTGTCGAGCGCGATCAACTCCACCACCGCGGCGTGCAACTGGTTTTCATCGCGCATCGGTGCGGTACATCCTTCTAGATAGCTGACATACGCGCCTTCATCGGCAATGATCAGCGTGCGCTCGAACTGGCCGGTATCCTTGGCATTGATGCGGAAATAGGTCGACAGTTCCATCGGGCAGCGCACGCCGGGTGGTATGTAGCAAAAGGAGCCATCGGTAAACACCGCCGAGTTCAGCGCGGCAAAGTAATTGTCAGTGTGCGGCACGACCGAACCGAGGTATTGCTGCACCAGCTCAGGATGCTCCTGCACCGCATCGGAGAACGACCCGAAAATGATGCCGAGTTCGCCCAGCTTGTCCTTGAACGTGGTACCTACCGATACGCTGTCGAACACCGCATCGACTGCGACGCCGGCCAGGATTTCGCGCTCTTTCAGCGGTACGCCGAGCTTTTCGTAAGTCCTGAGCAATTCCGGATCGACCTCGTCCAGGCTCTTGGGCCGGTCCTTCAGCGACTTCGGCGCCGAGTAGTAAATAATGTCCTGATAATCGATCTTCGGATAGCGCGCAGTCGACCAATCCGGCTCTTTCATCGTCAGCCAGTGCCGAAACGCCTTCAGCCGCCATTCGAGCATGAACGGCGGTTCGTTTTTACGCGCCGAGATCATGCGCACGGTTTCTTCGGTCAAGCCGCGCGGTACGCTGTCGGCTTCCAGGTCGGTAACGAACCCGTGCTGGTATTCGTTGCCGATCAATTCGTCGAGCGTGGTTGCGGTTTGGTTCATGCCTGCTCTCCATTCAATATGCCGATTTTCGGCGAGCGCGAACGCAGCGCGCGGATATCGACTGTTTTTGGAATCGGCTGGATCATCTGGTCCAGTGTGATTTTTTCAAGCGACTGCAACACGATCAGGTTGATCCGCTGCCAGTTGGCCCGCACCGCGCAGTCTGATTCCTGCGTGCACAGGCCCGGCGTAATGCTGCATTCGGTCATGCCGATCGGGCCATCCATCGCCTGTATTATTTCGGCGACCGTAATCTGATCTGGCGGGCGCGATAACTGATAGCCGCCCTTGGCGCCACGTAATGACAGCACCAGTCCTTCGCGCGTCAAAATCTTCAGCACCTTGCTCACGGTCGGTACCGGCACATGAATTGCGGCAGCAATTTCCGCAGCGCTTTGGATCCGCTCCGGATAACGCACCATCGTGGTCATGATTACGGAGCCGTAATCCGCCAGCTTGCTCATTCTTAACATATATCGGGTCGCTGATTTTTAAACAGTACCAATATAGTCCTATTTAGAAAACCATGCAACCAAGCCCATGTCCGGAGTATTGTTTTTATCGAGTAGATCCGATTGAAAACGCGCATGGATCAATGCGCGTTAAAGGCGCAGCGCGATGTGTCCTGATATGGATCGCACGACGCGAGGCAAATGAGGCGGGAGCGGTTTCGCTAGAGCAGGTTTACTGCAGATTTTCAGTGTCGGGAATTCAGGTAGCCGGATTCTTCGTATGGAGGCGGCACGATGAATTTTCTACTTCATCGTGCCCATTTATCCACGCGCAGCTGTCATCGATGATATTCGCCGCTTGCTTCCGGCTGGTAGGCAACATCCAGTACCCGCAAGCGCAACTCTCTCCCATCCGGTACCTGCCAGGAAATCGATTGCCCAACCGACAAGCCCAGCAATGCGATACCGACTGGTGCCAGTATCGACAATGCGTCGGGCGGATTATTCGGCCCCGGATATACCAGGGTCACGCTGTGTTCTTCATTCGTAGTCTCGTCAACGAATCGCACCTTCGAATTCATCGTGACCAGGCCGGAAGGTATCTCACTCGGCTCCACAATATTCGCACGCGCAAGCTCGTCTTCGAGCGCATCGATTCCGGTCAGATTCTTGTATGAATCCGAGGCCAGCAATGCCTCGATCCGTTCTGCATCCAGCGTGGATACGGTAATGGAAGGACGGTGGGTATTGATTGATGTATTCATGGCAAAGTTCTCGGTTCAATGGCAAGTATGCGTTCACAAAGTATGCGTTCACAAAGACTGCGCCCGCCAGACGGAGGTCAAGGCGGGCGAGTATTGGAAACGCGACGGGTTGTTAATGTAATGGTAGGCCAGATACGCAACCAATGCAAGACTGCAGCTGAACGTTCCGAAACGGAACACCTGCAACGGATTTTAGCGTTTGTGCGAAACAAATCCTTGCGCTGGATCGAACTGCGATGCGAAATGCAGTAATGACACATGGCCGGTCGATCGCATCGCGGTTCCTGTCTCCTTGTTCCTGCTTCCTGATGCCGATTTGATGGCGGAAGTTGCTCGGTTGGCTGAACCCGGAACGCAGTTCGAAATTAACCGATGTGGTGCGCTGCACGTCTCCTAATTAATAGCTTTTCTTGTGCGCCGGCCGGCCCATTTAACCAATGCGTTCAGTCTGCATATTTATTCCGTGTATGCAGGCGCGTTCATATATACCGACGTTGCACCGCGCCGTTCCGCTGCCGCCCCCATCTCCTGTTTCGCGACCGCACGCAGATGAACTTCATCCGGTCCGTCGGCGATCCGCAGCAGCCTGCCGCCGGTCCACAGCAGCGCCAGCGGCGTATCGGAACTCAACCCCATCGCGCCGAAGACTTGCATCGCACGATCGCATACCGTCATCTGCATGCGCGGCACCAGTGCCTTGATCATCGAAATTTCCTTGGCCGCTGCTTTGGCGCCATGCCGGTCGATCAGCCATGCAGCCTTTAGTACCAGCAAGCGTGCCTGCTCGATTTCCATGCGCGACAGCGCGATCCATTCAGCTACCGTGCCGTGCTGATGCAGATAGCGCCCGAAAGTACGCCGCTCTGCGGCCCGGTCGCACATCAACTCCAATGCCAGCTCGGTCTGGCCAATCGAGCGCATGCAGTGATGTATCCGGCCGGGGCCAAGGCGCGCCTGTGCAATCGCGAACCCGGCGCCTTCTTCATGGATCAGGTTCGAGACCGGTACCCTTACATCGCGCAGCAATATTTCGCAGTGGCCTTCCGGAGCAGTATGATGCATCACCGAAATATTACGCACCACTTTCAGGCCCGGCGTATCCATCGGTACCAGCACCATGCTTTGCCGCCGATGTGTTTCGCCGTCCGGATCGGTGACACCCATTACGATCGCGATCTTGCAGTTCGGATGTGCTGCGCCGGTGATGAACCATTTCCGGCCGTTGATCACATAGTCGTTTCCCTCGCGCCGGATCGTTGTCTGGATATTGGTTGCGTCCGACGATGCGACATCCGGCTCGGTCATCGCAAAGCACGAGCGTATCTCGCCTTCCAGCAACGGATTCAGCCATTGCCGCTTCTGCTCGGCAGTGCCGAACATGTGCAACACTTCCATGTTCCCGGTATCAGGCGCATTGCAATTGAAAATTTCCGGCGCCCATGGAACCCGCCCCATGATTTCGGCCAGCGGCGCGTATTCAAGATTGCTCAGGCGCTGTCCCGGCTCCCCATCGGCCAGTCCCGGCAGGAACAGATTCCACAGTCCTTCCGATTTCGCCAGTGCTTTCAGGTCGTCGATGAACAAGGGGGTTTCGTGTGCAGCTTCCGCCTTGTTCCATTCGGCGATTCTTGGGAGGACATGATCATCCATGAAGTCGAGCAACCTGCGGCGCAGGGTTTCGACTTTTTGCGAGTACTCAAAGTTCATGAGGCTTTCCATCCTTGTTAGTTGTAATTGCGGTAGACAACGGCAGGCTTTTCTTGCGGAACGGTGTTGGATCTGGTGTCGGTTCGGATAGGCGCGGCGTCGCCGCGCGGACCCGGCAGGCTATGCCTTCGACACCACAGGCCGCGACAGCACGCGTATCGACTTGAGCGAAACGCCGCTTTCGGTGCGGCGATTTCCCTTCTTGACTACGTCTTCCAGCGTTACGCCATCGAGCACCTTCAGGTAGGCGTCGGTTGCGGAGCCCAATACGCCTTTGAGCGCGCAAAACGAAGAATAGACGCAATGATTCTTGTTCTGGTCGAAGCACTCCGCCATGAAGAAATCGGGTTCGGTACTGCGGACTATCGATCCGATATTGATCTTTCCCGGCTCCTTGCCCAGCTTGAGGCCTCCATTGCGGCCTCGTACGGTTTCGACGACAC
>JAKFFO010000047.1:0-3868 GCA_036675035.1 Oxalobacteraceae bacterium | reverse complement strand
GCCGTGGCCGACCCGGCCCGGCAAGCCGGCTACCATCATGCAGTTGGTCACGTCGCTGTATGCTCCATCATCCGTCTGGAACCAGCAGATGCCGGTCGATGGGCTGAATACCAGGCCGTCCGGACTCGAAAAATCCTGGTCGCCGGTCAGATTTGAAAGATTGACGCTGCCGGCCGGCGCACCGGATTCGGCACCGAACAGATAGACATCCCAGGTAAATGCGATGGCGCTTGATCCGGCCGCCCCTTCCTTCATGCGCAGGATATGGCCGTTCGGATTGCCCTGCTGGCTGGTGGCCGTACCCTTGATGTCGGTGTACGCGCGCGGGTTGGCGCTGTCCGGCTCGATCTGTGTTGCGCTCGCCGGATCAACCCGGCGGTTGCTGTTGTTGGTCAGCGCAAAATAGATTTCGCCATTGGCGGGATTGACCGAGCACCACTCGGGACGATCCATCCTGGTCGCTCCGGCAGCGTCGGCGGCAAGGCGCGCGTTGACCACCACGTCGGCCGGATCGGCGAACGCATAAGTTGTGGAACCCGAAACGAGCGGATTGGCGAGCGACAGTTCGAGCCATTGGCCGGAGCCGTCCGGATTGAACCTGGCCGCATACAGCTTGCCGTCGTCGAGGTACTTGTCTCCTGCCGCGATGCGATTGGCCGGGCTTGAATCTGCAGCGGACCAGACGGCATTCGACACGTACTTGTAGATGTATTCGTTGCGTGAATCGTCGCCCATGTAGACGGCAAGCGGCATGCCTGCAACCACGCTGCCGAACGCCGCGCTTTCATGCGCATAGCGGCCGAGCGCGGTTCTTTTCCTGGCCAGCGCGGCCTTGTTGTACGGATCGACTTCGACTATGTAGCCCATGCCGTTCATTTCGTTGCGGTAGTCGTCGCTGCCGTCGACTGAAGCGCCGGTCTTGCTGATGTTCCAGCGCGCATATTTATCGTCCGCGCCGCCGCTCTCCCAGCCATGACGCGACGCGGCTCCCTGGTTGCGGCCGTAGCGGCGCAGAGAAGTGACGGACTTGTCGTTGCCGCGTGCGGCGTCGTCTGCGGCATCGCGCGTAAAGTAGCCGAACCAGTTCTCTTCACCGGTAAGAAAGGTCCCCCACGGCGTCTTGCCGGTGCCGCAATTGTTCAGCGTGCCACGGGTTCTGGTGCCGCCCGCAGAGTATTTTGTGACCAGCAGTGCATTCCCGCGTGCCGGGCCGCTGATCTCGATTTCCGACAATGCGGTCAGGCGGCTGTTGAACGCCGAGTCCTTCACGTATTCCCACTTGCCGCCGGCGGCGCGCACTTCGACGACCGCGATGCCGTGGATCGCGAGCTCCTGGTCGATTTCCGATGCGGGTCGCGGCAGTGTCGTGGTGCCGCCATTGGCATGCAGGAAGAAAGACGACAGCGTTTCGTCCGTCGTCGCTTCATGATTGATTGCGATGAGGCCGCGATTGCCGGATGTAGCCAATGGCTGTCCGTCGGCGGAGAGGCCGAAATACTCCATGCCGTCATGATGATCGCCGGCACGGTTTTCAAAATCGATGTCGGTACCGTCGTTCCTGTAGGCCGGCGTCGCCGCTCTCAGCGGATCACCAAGCGCATAGAGAACCGTTGCGGTATAGCCGGCCGGGACTGCGACGGCATCGGCCAAACTCTTTGGAACCGCCTGAAAGCCGAGCAGCGTCTCGGGCGCGGCGGCTGCGGTCGGCGGCAACGCTTCGGCGCTGCCGCCGCCGCACGCCGACAATCCCAATGAGCCGAGCAGCGCGCCGGCGGCAGATGCCGCGCCGCCACGCAGCAACGCACGCCGGCTGAGCCGTGCATCGAGGACCGCGCTGAAATTCTGGTTTGAAGATGTATTGCTATCGATATCATCGCGATCGATGGCGATCAGGAGATCGGTCGGCTTGTTCATCGTTTCGTCCTGTGGTGGTTAAAGACATCAGACGAGCGGATTTTAGCGAGTCAGTGTTACGCCGCTATTACGCCAGTACTACATTTCGGTTACACGCCGCTTGCGGCCGCAGCGCATCGTTGAAATTGCGATCCGAGACGGCGGATTTGCAGTCTTTCCTGGCCACGATGGTGTCCGAATTCTTCGCTTCCTGGCGACTGCAGCAATCAGCACCCGATGAGAACGGCGGCATGCATGCAACGCGGCATAAAGAATTCCGTCCTCGGGTTTTTGATATTCGGACTATCGCCACTTCACGCTGTGTTTCGTCCAAAGAAATATTGGCCAAGCGTCCGCAAATAGCTGGATCCGCTTGAAGTCGATTTTCCCGATTTCTGCGTATGCGTGAAATCAGCCGGCTGACATATCGCGGTAACAATAGTTCGCTATGTTCGACATACAAAAAAAATTTACAGGGGTGCCACATGCAAACATTGACGTCTCAATTGGCTGAAGCAATCTTTATCAAGACTGCAAAAGGCCACGATGAAATCTCGCAACGCCGATTCGGACTCGATACTCGGCAGCGTCGCGTGCTGATATTAATCGACGGTACAAAAACCGTGTCTTCTCTCAAGAGAGTAATTCCCGGCGACGGATTCGATGAAATCATTTCGGAACTGGCCGGGAACGGCTTTATCTCGCTCGCGGCAGCTGGAGCGCGAAATACCGCCGCCCGCGCCGCACACGCAGCGACACATGAACCAGCGCAGTCGGCGCAGTCTTTGCGTGCGGCAAGCCTTCCCGAATCCGCTGCGGATAACCAACCGACGCCGCAGCAAGATGCCGAAAGCATTCGGCAGGTGAAAGATTTCATGACCACCACCGCAACCACTTATCTCGGCCTGCTCAGCGCGGATGTCATCCACCGTATTGAACGCGCAAAAGGTGCGGCGCAACTCATGACCGTGGTCGGCCATTGGCATATGGCATTGCGGGAATCAAAACAGGGAAGCCGGTTTGCCGGCCCGTATCTTGAGCAGGTAACCGTGGCGCTGGCCGGCAAAAGCGTGCAAGCAGAAAAGCATGCCGCCTGATCAGCAGCGCACTGGACTCATGGCCGCAGCTGATTTTTGCATCATGTCATCAGATGTTTTTCGCGGAAATTTCCGCAGGATTCGTTCGCCGATTTATGACTGATTGATGACGCGATAAATTTATCGCGATCATGTCGATTGTCACAGAGCGGTCATATTGGTTCGATAAAGTCCGCACAGTTTTATTTTGTTCACCAGAGGAGAAACCATGCGACTCAATCAGTTACTCAAATCCGCCGTTGTGGCGATCGGCACGGCGTCCGTGCTTTCCACTGCGGCGGCAGCCGACATCACCGGCGCAGGCGCGACCTTCCCGTATCCGATCTATGCGAAATGGGCGGAAGCGTACAAGGCAGCGACCGGAACCGGCATGAATTATCAATCGATCGGCTCGGGCGGCGGCATCAAGCAGATCAAGGCGAAGACAGTTGATTTCGGCGCGTCCGACATGCCGCTCAAGGCCGAGGATCTGGAGAAAGAGGGCTTGATGCAATTTCCCGCAATCATGGGCGGCGTTGTGCCGGTTGTGAACCTGGAAGGCGTACAACCGGGCCAGCTGAAGATGACCCCGGAAGTTCTGGCCGGCATTTACCTCGGCAAGATCACCAAATGGAATGCACCGGAAATCACTTCGCTCAATCCCGGTGTGAAGGTGCCGTCGACCGACATCACCGTGGTGCATCGCTCGGACGGATCCGGAACCACTTTCCTGTGGACCGACTTCCTGTCCAAGACCCATCCTGAATTCAAATCCACTGTCGGTGCCGGCACTGCAGTCAAGTGGCCGGCCGGCGTCGGCGGCAAAGGCAACGAAGGCGTGGCGGCGAACGTGCAGGGCGAGCCCTTCTCGACCTGGGCCGGGCCCGTTTCGGTCGCTT